>NZ_VKAC01000009.1 GCF_008041935.1 Quadrisphaera setariae | reverse complement strand
CTCGACATGTGGGAGCACGCCTTCTACCTGGACTACAAGAACGTCAAGCCCGACTACGTCAAGGCCTGGTGGAACATCGTCAACTGGGCCGACGTCGCCGCCCGCTTCGAGGCCGCCCGCACCGGGACCTCCGGCCTGGTCGTCCCGGTGGCCCCGTGACCTCCCTGCAAGCGGTGCCGGTCGGCGGCCCGGACGCGGTCAGGGCCGCCTTCTCCCGCTACCCGACGGGGGTGGCCGTGCTGGCGGCCGTCGTCGGCGGCGAGCCCACCGCCGTGGTCGCCTCGTCCTTCCAGGTGGGCATCTCCCTCGACCCGCCGCTGGTGCTCTTCGCCGTCGCGCACGGCTCCCGCAGCTGGGCGCGGCTGGCCGGGGCACCGGCCGTCGGGGCGTCGGTGCTGGGAGCCGGCCAGGGAGCGCTGGCCCGACAGCTCGCCTCGAAGGACGTCGGTGGGAGGTTCACCGGCGTGCCCGTGACGGCCGCCGCGAGCGGCGCCCTGCGCATCGAGGGCGGACCGGTGTGGATGGAGTGCACCGTGCACGACACCGTCACCGCCGGAGACCACGACGTCGTGCTGCTGCGCGTGCGCGCGCTCGCGCAGCAGGAGGACGCAGCACCGCTGGTCTGGCACGCCTCGACCTTCAGCACCACCAGCCGGACGGGACCGGCCGCCGCCTGAGCGGGGAGGGGAGGCCCGCTCGCGCCGCGCTCAGGCGTAGACGTCCCAGCCGCCGACCACCTCGACGTCGCCGTTCACCGTCACCGCCGGCCAGCCCTCACGCACGGGCAGCACCTCCCCGATGCGCACGAACGGCTCCGGCAGGCCGCGCTCGGCGACCTCGGGCGGGAACGCGGCCAGCAGGGCGTGGTCCTCCCCTCCCCCGCGGACCCAGCTGCGCGCGAGCACCTGCTCGTCGTCGTCGCGGGCCAGCCGGCGGACCACCGCGCGGGCGGCGCCGAGCAGGTCGAGGACGTGCTGGTCCTCCCACCAGGAGTCGACGTCGAGGTGGACCCCGGAGGCCGCGGCGATGCGGCGGCCGTCTACGCCCAGGCCGTCGCTGACGTCGAGCATCGCCGTCGCCCCGGCCCTCGCGGCCGCCGGGCCCGCCTCGACGGGCGGCACGGGACTGCGGTGGGCGGCGAGCAGCTCCGGCGCGACCTCGGCCGCGAGCGCCGGCCCCCCGGCGGACAGCAGCGCCAGCCCCGCGGCCGAACGGCCCACGCAGCCCGCGAGCGCGAGCACGTCCCCGGGGCTGGCCCCGCCGCGGAGCACGGGCGCGCGCCCCTGGAGGTCTCCGAGCGCCGTGATGGAGACCAGCAGCTCCGAGGAGCCCGAGAGGTCGCCGCCGACCACCGACGTGCCCCACCGCCGGCACGCGGCGCCGACGCCCCGGCCGAGGTCCTCCAGCCAGGCCACCGGCGTCTCGGGCGGGGCGCCCACCGTGAGCAGCAGCCCGGTGGGCACCGCGCCCATGGCGGCGACGTCGGCGAGGTTCTGCGCGACCGCCTTGGCGCCGACGTCGTCGCCGGAGGACCAGTCGGTGCGGAAGTCGCGCCCTTCGACGAGCAGGTCGGTGGTGGCCACCACCCGGGCGTCCGGGGCGGCGACCAGTGCGGCGTCGTCGCCGGGGCCGACCAGCGGCGCCGTCCCAGCCGGCGCACCGGTCACTCCCAGCGCAGCGAGGAGACGGGTGAGCACCTCGGCCTCGCCGAGACGACCGACCGCTCCGGAGTCGCGCTCCGGTCTCCTGCTCACCACCCGTGGAAGGTAGCGTGACCGTTCCGTGACCACCGCCGGCGACGGCGCCGGAGGCGCGGGCGTGGGAGGTGCTGCGGTCGTGGTCGAGGCGTACGTGCTGGTGCAGACCGAGGTCGGCCGGGCCGACCAGGTCGCGGCCGCGCTCGCCGACCTCGACGGCGTCATGGCCGCGGACGCCGTGACCGGTCCGTACGACGTCGTGGTGCACGTCGGGGCGCGTCCCGTCGACGACCTCGGCGCCCTGGTGCTGGGTCAGATCGCGGTGGTCCCGGGGATCGTGAGGACCGTCACGTGCACCGTCATGCGTGAATGACGGGGTGCACCCCCGTCGCCGCCCGCTCCGCCTGACCGCCGCACCCCTCCTCGTCGTCCCGCTGGTGGCGGGCGTCGCGGGCTGCACCAGCGCGGTGGGCGTCGAGCCGGCGCCGCGCGGCTACGACCAGCTGTGCGCGCAGGTGTACACCGCGCTGCCGGACAGCGTCGCCGGTCTGGAGCGCCGGGAGACGACGGCCCAGGGAGCGGCTGCCTGGAGCGGTGTGCCCGCAGGCAGCCCCGACGGGCGCGAGGTCACCGTGGTGCTGCGCTGCGGTGTGGACCAGCTGAGCGCGCTGGAGACGGCCGGCGGCTGCCAGGCGGTGGAGGGCGATGGCGCGACGGTGGACTGGATCCCGGTGGACGACGGCGACGGGCGCACCACCTGGACGACCTACGGCCGCGACCCCGCGGTGTCGCTGCAGATGCCGGCTGACGGTTCGGTCACGAGCGCCGCGCCCCAGGAGGTGGCCAAGGCGGTGGCCCTGATCGAGCAGACCGCGGTCTGCTCCTGAGCCCGAGCCTCAGCGCAGGCCGGCGGGGCGGGCCAGCGCCAGGCGCAGCACCCTGTCGAGCAGCTGCGGGTAGGCCAGCCCGGTGGCCGCCCACAGCCGCGGGAACATCGACGACGCGGTGAACCCCGGCATGGTGTTGACCTCGTTCACCAGCAGCTCGCCGTCGGCGGTGAGGAAGAGGTCCACCCGGGCCAGGCCCTCGGCTCCCACCGCGGTGAAGACCTCCAGGGCCAGCGCGCGAGCGCGGTCGGCGACCTCGGCCGGCAGGTCGGCGGGGCTGTCGAGCCTCACGGCACTGTCGTCGAGGTACTTGGCCTCGAAGTCGTAGAAGTCGCGGCCCTCGCCGACCACCACCTCGCCGACCACGGACGCGCGCGGCACGGCCCGCTGACGCCCGCCGGGGGCCTCGACGAGCTCGGCCAGCACGCCGACCTCCACCTCCCGCGGTGAGGGGACGGCGGCCTCGACCACGACCTTGGGGTCGTGGGAGGTGGCCAGCTCGACAGCGGCGGCGAGCTGCTCGGGCGCGGAGACCTTGGAGACGCCCATGCTCGAACCGGCGCGCGCGGGCTTGACGAAGACCGGCCACCCCAGTGCCGCGACCCGCGCCTCGCAGGCCTCGCGGTCGGCCTCCCACTGCCCGGGCAGGAGCGTCACCCAGGGCCCGACGGGCAGGCCCGCGGCGGCCAGCACGGTCCGGGTGAAGCCCTTGTCCATCGACAGCGCGGAGGCCAGCACCCCGGAGCCGGCGTAGCGGACGTCGCCCAGCTCGAGGAGGCCCTGGAGGGTGCCGTCCTCGCCGTAGGGGCCGTGCAGCAGGGGGAGCACGACGTCGACGTCGCCCAGCACGCGCGGGGGCGCACCCGGCTCGCTGACGCGCAGCGCCCGGTCGTCGGTGGCCACGGGGACCAGCACGCCGGGGCCGTCACCGGCGCCGACCTCGGGCAGCGGCGCGCCCTCGCGGATGGACCAGCGCACCGGGTCGTCGTCGACGAGCACCCAGTGACCGGTGGGGGTGACGCCCACGGGCACGACGTCCCACTGGGACCTGTCGAGCGCGGAGAGCACACCGGCCGCGGTGGCGCAGCTGATGGCGTGCTCGCTCGACCGCCCCCCGAAGACGACGGCCACCCGGGGACGCTCGCGCTGCGGCTCGGCCATGGCCAGCGACCCTAGCCGCCGACCACCCGGCCGACAGCAGCCACCGCGTCCCGCCGCCTAGCCTGGCCGCGTGCACGACGCCCCTGCCGGTTCCGCCTGGTCGCCCGAGACGCTCGCCGTCGCCGCCGGCCGCCCGCCCCGGACCCCCGACGCCCCCGTCAACGCCCCGGTGGAGCTGACCTCCACCTTCGTCGCGAGCACCCAGCCGGGCGCGCGCGGGTACGCCCGGTTCGCCAACCCCACGTGGGAGGCGCTGGAGGAGGTGCTGGCGCTCCTGGAGGACGCCCGCCCGGCCGACGGCGGCGGTGCGCGGACGTTCGCCTCGGGGATGGCCGCGATCAGCGCCGTGGTCGAGCAGGTGCCGGTCGGGGGCCTGGTCATCGCGCCGGACAGCGCCTACAACACCACGCTGGGACTGCTGGACCACCTGGAGGCCAGCGGGCGGCTGCGCCAGCTGCGCGTGCCCGTCGCCGACACCGGCGCCGTCGCCGCGGCCCTGTCCGGCACGGCCCCCGGCGACCTGCTGTGGCTGGAGTCACCCACCAACCCGATGCTCGAGGTGGCCGACCTGCCCGCGCTGTGCGCTGCGGCGCGCCGGGCCGGCGTGCGCACGGTGGTGGACAACACCTTCGCCACCCCGCTCGTCCAGCAGCCGCTGGTGGTGGGCGCCGACGTCGTCGTCCACTCGGTGACCAAGTACCTCGCAGGCCACTCCGACGTCGTGCTGGGTGCCGTGCTCACCCGCGACCCCGAGCTCCTCGCGGCCATCACCAAGCACCGCACGGTGGTCGGCGCGATCCCCGGTCCGTTCGAGACGTGGCTGGCGCTGCGCGGGGTCCGCACGCTGCACCTGCGGGTCGAGCGCTCGCAGGCCTCCGCCGCGGAGCTGGCGCGCCGGCTGGCCGACCACCCCGCGGTGAAGCGGGTGCGCCACCCCTCGCTGGCCTCCGACCCCGGCCACGCCCGCGCGACGGCGCAGATGCGCGGCTTCGGCTCGGTGCTGAGCATCGAGGTGCACGGCGGGGCGACCGCGGCGCAGGCCGTGCAGGAGGCGACCCGGCTGTGGCTGCCCGCCACGAGCCTCGGCGGGGTGGAGTCGCTCATCGAGCGCCGCCGCCGCCACCCCCTGGAGCCCGTGGTCGTCCCGGAGGACCTGCTGCGCCTGTCGGTGGGCGTGGAGGACGTCGAGGACCTCTGGACGGACCTGTCCCGGGCCCTGGAGGCCGCCGGCCCCTCCTGAGGTCGGCGGCTCACCGGGTGGGCGGACGGCCCCGTCAGCTGCTGCGGCGGGCCAGCACCGGCGCGAGCAGCGCCGTCACCAGGGCGGCAGTGGCGACGCGTCCCGGGCGCAGCGGCCGCGGCACGCGGGGAGCGCGGCGGCGGGCGGCGGTGAGGTCGACCAGCTCCACGGCGCGGGTGTCGGCGGGCACGAGCAGGGCGAGCACGGCCTCGGCCGGGTCGCCCAGCTGGGGCACCCGGCGCCCGCGGGCCAGCGCGGAGCGCAGCGCGGGCGCCAGCTCGGCGTCGGTGCGCGCCCAGGGGGCCAGGCGCGCCCCCTCGAGCACGGCGGCGTTCGCGCGGCCGTGCCCCGGGATGCACCGGTAGCTGACCGCGGGCAGCCCGGCGACCAGCGCCTCGGTGTAGGAGAGCCCGCCGGCGTTCTGCACCAGCACGTCGGCGGCGCTCAGCAGCTCGTGCACGTCGCTGCGCCACCCCAGGGCCACCGCGCCGGGCACCTCGGCCACTCGGGCGCGCAGCTCCTCGTTGCGTCCGCACAGCACCATCGGCACGAGCCCGGCCTCGCCCACGCGGGCGGCGCTCTCGGCGACGTCCCCGAGCCCGAGCGAACCGGCCACCAGCAGGGCGACCTTGCGGGCCGGGTCGATGCCCAGCTCGCGCCGCAGCTGCGCGCCGCGCTCGGCGGGCACCCGCGTGAACCTCTCCGGCACCAGCGGTCCGGCGGCCGTCATGGGCGTGCCGTAGTCGCGCCGGCCCTGGCGTGCGGTGGCCTCGGTGACCGTCCAGTGGTGGTCGACACCGGGGTGGATCCACGACCGGTGCGCGGCCGGGTCGCACAGGTAGGTCACCACGGGCACCCGCAGGCGCCCGCGCTCACGGAGGTGGCCGAGGGCCTGGCTGGCGAGCGGGTACGTGGAGACCACGAGGGAGTACGGGCGGCGGCGGGACCAGCGCATCAGGCGCCAGCAGCTGGTGCGGCACAGCAGGGCCAGCAGGAGGCGCCAGAAGCGGGAGTCCTCGAGGACCCGGAAGAGCCACTCGAACAGGGCGGGCACGCGGCCCACGCTCTGCGTGTAGCCCTGGCGCAGGAAGAGCGCGGCGCCGGGCACCAAGGCGCGCAGGTGGTCCTCGACGTCCACGTGGACGCCGAGCGCGCGCAGGCGCTGGGCCAGCTCGTTCGCAGCGCCGTCGTGGCCGGCTCCGACGCTGCCGGAGACGACCAGGACGCTCGCCCACGCGTCGGGCATCGCCTCGGGCTCGGGCTCGACCGGGGGCTTCAGCACAGCTCCTCCTCAGGGGAGTGGGGTGGACGGGACGAGTCGTGGGTGGCCGCGGGCGCCGTCGGCCCCTGGCCGGCCGTGAGGCGCGCCAGCATGACGACGGCGGTGATCATGAGCAGCATGCCGACCAGCTGCACGGCCCGGGCGCCGTCCCCCGCGGCGAGCCGCTCGCTGAAGGCGGCGGCGCCCACCACCGCGGCGGCGACGGGCTCGGCGATGGTGATGGCGGGCTGGGAGGCGGTGAGCACACCGACGCGGTAGCTGGACTGGTTGAGCACCACGCCGGTGGCACCGGCGAGCAGCAGCGCCCACAGGGGCCAGGTGCCGAGCGCCTGCAGCAGCCCGTCGGCCTGGTAGCGGCCGGTCGCCTCCTTGAGCAGCGCCCCTGCGACCCCCAGCGCCGTGCCACCGCCCAGTCCCAGCAGCAGCGCTCGGTAGCGACCGCTCCCGGCGCGGGAGAGGGCGGCGGCGGCCACGACGACGCCGGCACCGACGAGGACGCAGCTGCGCAGCGCGGACGGCTGGGCCACGGCGCTGCCGCCGCCGGGCTGGGCGGAGACGAGGAAGACCGCCAGGCCCACGACGACGGCGCTGGCCCACAGCCACTCCGGCAGCGGCGGGCGCCGCCCCTCCACCAGCACCGACAGCGGCAGGGCGAGCAGCAGCCCGGTGACCAGCAGCGGCTGCACCACGAGCAGCGCGCCCTGGGACAGCGCGACGGTCTGGAGGGCGGCGCCCGCCAGGCCGAAGAGCAGCCCGAGCAGCCACAGGGGCTGCCGCAGCAGCGAGAGCACCAGCCGCACCCCGGTGCCGCTGTCGGCCGGGGCGGTGGAGGCGGCGCGGTGCTGGGTGACGGTGGAGCCGGCGAAGCAGCCAGCGGCCACGAGGGCGAGGACGACGGGGAGCACTCAGGCCACCCCCCGCTCGGCCCCGGGGCGCCCGGTGCGCTCGGGGCGCCCGCGGGAGCCGTCGTGGGGGTCGTCGTGGAGGTCGGGCACCACGGCGGCGATGGCGATGACCCCGGCCACCATGAGCAGCGCGCCCGCCACCTGGCCGAGCAGCGGCAGCGCCCCGGTGGCGAGGTGCTCGGCGAAGGCGGTGGCGCCGATGGCCGCGGCCACGGCCGGCTCGGCGATGGAGTGGGCCGGCTGGGACGCCGACAGGTGCCCGGCGGCGTAGCCCGCCTGCGTGGCGATGAGGCCGGCCACGCCCGTGAGCACCACGCCGGCGAAGGCGGGGTCGAGGAGGGCGTCGAGCGGGCCGCGGCCGAAGAGGCCGACGACCTGCTTGAGCAGCGCGCTGGAGACGCCGATGAGCGCCCCTCCGGACAGTCCCAGCAGCAGCGCCTTGCGCCCGCGGAGCACGGTCTCCCCGAGCAGCGCGGCGAGCAGCGCCAGGGCGGTCCAGCCGCCGGCGGTGACCAGGAGGTGGCCCTGCCGCGCCACCGGCACCCCGCGGTCTGGGTCGGCCGCCACGATGAACAGCGCCAGGCCCACGAGCACGGCCAGCGCCGCCAGCACCTCGCCTCGGCCGGGCATCCGCCGGGCCAGCGCGTCGGACAGCGGCAGGGCCAGCAGCAGTCCCAGCAGGAGGATGGGCTGGACGACGACCAGCGCGCCCTTGCTCAGCGCGAGCGCCTGCAGCAGCAGCGCGGCGACGGCGGCGACCAGGCCCACCAGCCACAGGGGGCTGCGCGCCAGGCGCACCACGAGCCTGAGCGGCGAGGTGCCCGTCCCCTCGTCGGCGTGCTCCACAGCGGCGCGGTGCTGAGCGACGGTGGACAGGGCGAAGCAGGCCGCCGACGCCAGGGCCAGCCAGATGTCGGCCCTCACGCGACGGCCCCCGCCGTCGTGCTGGTGCTCGTGCTCGCGCTCCGCCCGAGGTGGTCGGACAGCAGGCGCAGCTCCCAGCCGCGCTCGCGCACGGCCTCGACCAGGCGCGGCAGGGCGGCGACGGTGCCTCGCCAGGAGCCGGGCACGGAGGTGCAGTCGGAGTCGTGCAGGAGCACGGTGGCCCCGCCGCCGGCGGGGCCGGGGGCGTCGCGCAGCAGGTCCGCCAGGACGGTGGCGGCCACCTGGTCACCGCCGTGCCCGAGCCAGTCGCGGCCCCACGCCGTCCACAGCACCGGGCGCAGCCGCGAGGCGCGCGCGGCCCACAGGGTCCCCCCGGAGACGGCGCCGTAGGGCGGCCGGGTGAAGCGCAGGCCGGCCTCGACGTCCACGGCGTCCAGGCCGCTGGCCACCGCGTCCCGGACCACGGCGGCGCGGGCGCGCTCCAGGTCGGCCGCGAGGGCGGGCGCGGTGCGCGCCAGGTGGTTGCGGTGCTCGTGGCCGTGCAGGGCCACCTCGTGGCCGTCGGCCAGCAGCGCGGCGACGGCCCCGGGGTGGCGCTCCACCTGGCTGCCCAGGACGAAGAACGTCGCGCGCACCCCGAGGGCGTCGAGCGCGCGGCGCACCGCGGGCGTGCCCTCGGGGTGGGGGCCGTCGTCGAAGGTGAGCGCCACGCCGCCGGGGGCGCCGCGGCCGACCAGCCCGGGGAGCACCCGGTCGCGCCACCGACCTCGGCCCAGCACGGCGGGCGCGGCGTGCCCGACCACGGCGGCGCCCGCGAGGGCTGCGACCAGCGCGGCGGGCCTCACCGGGCGTCTCCGTCGCTGTCGCGGACGGCTGCGGGGAGGTCAGCGGAGGCGTCGGCGGTGTCGTCGGTGACGAGGTACCCCGCGCCGCGGGAGGTGCGGATGCTCTCGCGCCCGAACGGCCTGTCGACCTTCTCCCGCAGCCGCCGCACGTGCACCTCCACCACGTTGGAGGCTCCGTCGTAGGCGGAGTCCCACACGTGGTCGATGAGGTGGCTGCGCGAGAGCACCTGCCCGGGGTGGCGCATGAGCTCCGCGAGCAGGGCGAACTCCTTGCTCGTGAGCTCGACGGGCACGCCGTCGCGCTCGACGCGGCGGCTGCCCGGGTCGAGCTCGAGGTCCCCCACGCGCATCACGGTGGGACGGGGGACGGCGCCGCGGCGCACCAGCGCCCTCACGCGGGCGAAGAGCTCGTCGAGGGCGAACGGCTTGGTGAGGTAGTCGTCGGCGCCGGAGTCGAGGCCGCGGACCCGGTCGGCCACGTCGGCGCGGGCGGTGAGCATGAGGACCGGAGCCCACCGGCCCCGCTCGCGCAGCTGCCGCGCCACCTCGAAGCCGTTGGGCGCGGGGATCATCGCGTCGAGCACCACGGCGTCGTAGTCGTTCTCGGTGGCCGCCCACAGGCCGTCGGGGCCGGTGCCGGCCACGTCGACGGCGTAGCCCTCGGAGGCCAGCGCCCGGCGCAGCAGCCGCGCCATCGCCGCGTCATCTTCGACGACGAGGATCCTCACGACGACACCCCCGCCAGGAGGCGTCGCACGTCGCGGCGGGCGGTCATGCTGTCCTCTCGTCGGGCGGGATCGGGACGGGCGAGCGGGCGGCTCTCTGGGAGCGCGCTGGACGCCACGTCATGCAGGGTCTACTGAGAGGGTGCCCGGTGCAGGATGACGGAGCGGTGAACCCGCCCCGGCGCGTCGGCGGTGGTCTGGGCCGGCTGCTGCCGGCGGCGCTGCGGGCCCGCCTGGCGGTGCTGTTCGCCGCGGCGGTGGCCGTGGTCATCGCCGCCGCGGTGGGCCTGCTCGCCTTCGCCACCGACCGCCAGTTCGACGCCGCCGTCGACACGGGCCTGGACACCCGCACCTCGGCGCTGCGGCAGGCGCTGGCGCGCGGTGACGTCAGGGTGGTCCGGGAGGACCCCATCGCCGAGCTGGTGGCCCCCGACGGGACGCTGGTGGAGACCTCGCCGGCCGCGTCCGTGCTGGAGTCGCGGGGCGCCCGGCCGAGCGGTGGGTCCTTCCTGCCCGCGAAGGTGCTCGCCGAGGTGCGGTCCACCCAGGCGCCGGTCAGCGACAGCCTGGAGCTGCCGCGGCAGGGCCGGGTGCGCTTCACCGCCACCCCGGTTTCCGTGCCCGAGGCGGGCTCCGTGCTCGTGGTGGGCACGCGGATGCGCGAGCTGGACGAGGCTGAGACGCGCCTGGTGCTGCTCTTCCTGGCCGGCGCCCCGGTGCTCGTGGCCAGCCTCGGCCTGGCGGGGTGGGTGCTGGCCGGCGCCGCTCTGCGCCCCGTGGCGGACCTCACGCGCCGCGCCGCCCGCCTGTCCGCCGCCGAGCTCGACCAGCGCCTCCCCCAGCCCCCGGGGGGCGACGAGGTGGCCGTGCTGGCGCGCACGCTCAACGGCATGCTCGACAGGCTCGAGCAGGCCGTGCGGCGCGAGCGGGAGTTCGTCGACGACGCCGCGCACGAGCTGCGCACCCCCATCGCCGTCCTGCGCGGGGAGCTGGAGCTGGCGCTGCGGCTCGGGAAGGACTTGCCGGAGGACGCCGCGGAGTCGCTCGCGGCGGCGCTCGGAGAGGCCGAGCGCCTGGAGCACCTCGCTCAGGACCT
Organism: Quadrisphaera setariae; assembly: GCF_008041935.1. Taxonomy (NCBI): domain Bacteria; kingdom Bacillati; phylum Actinomycetota; class Actinomycetes; order Kineosporiales; family Kineosporiaceae; genus Quadrisphaera; species Quadrisphaera setariae. The sequence continues at coordinate 214,385 of NZ_VKAC01000009.1, read as the reverse complement.
GCTGGTGCTGGCCTCCGCCGAGCGGGGCGCGAGCGCCCGCGCCGCGGTGGACCTGGCGGCGCTGGCGCAGCGCGAGGCGCCCCGCCTGGCCGCCGCGCACCCGGTCGACGTGCGGGTCATCGGACCCGCCGCCGTGGTCGACGGGGACGAGCGGGCGCTGGGGCGGCTGCTGGCCAACCTCGTGGCCAACGCCGAGTCCGCGGGGGCGGCGCGCGTGCGGGTGCGCACGTCGACCCTCGACGCCGGCCAGCGGGTGCAGCTGGTCGTCGCCGACGACGGGCGCGGGTTCCCCCCCGAGCTGGTCGCCACCGCCACCGAGCGCTTCACGCGCGGCGACGCGGCGCGCACCCGCTCCTCCAGCGGCGCGGGGCTGGGGCTGGCCATCGTGGCGGCGGTGGTCACCGACCACGGCGGCGAGCTCGAGCTGGGCCACGACGACGAGCTCGGCGGTGCGGCGGTGGTGGTGAGGCTCCCCCGGGCGCGCCTGGGCTGACGACGGGCCTACCGCCAGGGCAGCCGCTCGTCGCGCAGCGGCTGCGACAGCAGGTGCAGGGCGGCGTCGCGAGGGTCGCGTCCCTCCACGAGCACCGCGGCCACCTGGCCGACCACGCCCATGCTCACCCCGGCGCCCTCGGCGAGCGCGGTGATGGAGCGCGCGGTGCCCACGGCCTCGGCCGTGCCCCCGAGGCCGTCGAGCACCTCCTGCAGCGGCCGGCCCTGCGACAGGCCGACGCCGAGGCGGTGGTTGCGCGACAGGGTGGAGGCGCACGTGGCGAAGGCGTCACCGGCTCCGGCCAGGCCCGCGACCGTGGCGGCCGACCCGCCGAGGGCCACCACCAGGCGCGTCACCTCGGCCAGGCCGAGCGCGATGACCGAGGCCTTGGCGTTGTCGCCCAGGCCCAGCCCCTCGGCCAGGCCGACCCCCACGGCGAGGAGGTTCTTGGCAGCCCCGGCCACCTCCACCCCCACCACGTCGCGGGCGGTGAAGGGACGGAAGTAGTCTGTGGCGCACAGCGCCGCGACCCGGTCGGCGACGTGCTCGTGCACCGAGGCCACCACGGTGGCGCAGGGGCGGCGCTCGGCGATCTCGCGGGCGAGGTTGGGCCCGGACACCACGGCGTACGGCAGGTCACCGAGGACCTCGGCCACCAGCTGGCTCACGCGCAGGTGCGTCTCGAGCTCGAGGCCCTTGAGGAGGCTGACGACGGTCGGCCCGGACGCACCGCCAGCGCCGCCGCCCAGGTGGGGGGCCGCGGTGGCGAGCACGCCGCGCAGCCGCTGGACCGGCACGGCGAGGACGACGTCGTCGGCGCCCTCCAGCGCTGCGACGAGGTCGGTGGTGCCGCTGACGCCGCCGGGCAGGCGCAGCCCCCGCAGGTAGCGGGAGTTGGCGTGCTCACGGGTGATCTCGTCGGTGACGGTGGCGTCACGGCCCCAGACCACCACGCGGGCGCCCGGGTCGGCGTCGGCGACCAGCTGCGCGAACGTCGTGCCCCAGCTGCCGGCGCCGAGGACGGCGACGCGGCGACCAGTACCGCGGCTGCTCGCGCTGCTGTCGGTTCTCCCAGCGCTCACGGGGCTCCCTCGACCTCGGGACGCGCCGCCGGCGGCGCCACCGCTGGGCGTCGGCTGCCGGTGCGGGGGTCCCAGCGGGGCGGGACCGGCTCCTCGCGCAGCTGCGAGAGCAGCTCGGCGATCGCGTCGACCACGAGCTCGGTGACCTCCCTCAGCAGCGCCTGGGTCAGCGGGCGGCCCTGGTAGGCGGCCAGGTCCATCGGCTCCCCCACGAGGACCCGCATCGTGGGCCGGGGGAAGAGGCGGGGACGCCCCTTGCGCGGCAGCAGCTGCTGCGGGCCCCACTGCGCCAGCGGCACGAGCGGCGCCCCCGTGGTCAGCGCCAGGCGCGCGGCGCCGGTCTTGCCGACCATGGGCCAGCCGTCCGGGTCCTTGGTGAGCGTGCCGTCGGGGAAGATCACCACCCGGTCTCCGCTGCGGACCGCGTCCACGGCGTGCTGGAGCGCCACGGCGGCGTCGCCCGTGCCACGGCTGACCGGCACCCCGCGCATGACGCGCAGGACCCCGCCCAGCACGGGGGCGCGGAACAGGCTCTCCTTCGCGAGGATCCGCGGCACCGGGCCGGCGGCGACCAGCACGTCGGCCAGCGTCACCGGGTCGAGCCAGGAGACGTGGTTGGCAGCGATGACGCAGCCGCCGTCGGGCAGGTTCTCCAGGCCGCGCCACTCGTGGCGGGACACGGTGCGCAGCACGCCGCGCACCACCACCGCCGCAGCACCGAGGGGGACGCCCAGTCCGGGCTGCAGGAGGGACACGGCTGCCGAGGCTAGCCGGAGGACCGCCCCACCTGCAGCGCGGGCACCGCTGGCGCGGGCTGGCAGGATCGTCGGGTGCTCGAGGACACCTGCCGCGACGGCCGCCAGGACGGCGCCCCGGAGTCGCGGTGGCGCCTGCTGATGCCCGTCAAGGGCGGTCCGACCGCCAAGAGCCGGCTGGCCGACGTCGTCCGCCACGTCCCCGGGCTGCCGGAGGCGATCGCCCTGGACACCGTGGAGGCGGCGCTGGCCTGCCCGCGCGTGGCCTCCGTGCACGTGGTCTGCGCCGACGTGGGGCGCGGCGAGCGCCTCGCGGCGCTGGGCGCCCGCGTGGTGCGCGAGTCCGCGCCGGGCAGCGGTCTGCTCGCGGCCCTCGACGAGGGCCTCGCCGCGCTGCGCCTCCAGGGCGACGAGCGCGGCCCCGTCGCCGTCCTCCTGGCCGACGTGCCCGGGCTGCGACCGGGCGACCTGGCCGCCGCCCTCGACGAAGCGCTCCCCGTGCTGGCCGCCGGGGGCACGGCGGCCGTGCCCGACGCCGACGGCACGGGCACGGTGCTGCTCGCCGGGTGGCTGCACGGCCCTGCCGGCGGTCTGCTGCGACCGCGGTTCGGCCAGGGGTCGGCGCTGGCGCACCGCCGCGACGGTGCGGTGCCCGTGGGCCTGGACCTGGCGCGGCTGCGCCGGGACGTCGACACCGCCGCCGAGCTCGACGAGGCCGTCACCCTCGGGCTCGGGCCCCGCACCGCGAGCGTCCTGGAGGGTCGCCCGCGGCGCGAGGCCTGCGCCTGACCCTCGCCGGGTCGCAGCAGGTCCTGGCGCGTCTGCCTGGGGCTCAGACCCGGGCGGGCTCCTCGTCGCGGACGGCCTGCGCGCCCAGGGCGGCGAGCTTGTCGGCGAAGTGCTCGTAGCCGCGGTCGATGAGGTCGATGCCGTGGACGCGGGAGGTGCCGTCCGCGGCGAGCGCCGCGATGAGCTGGCTGAAGCCGCCGCGCAGGTCCGGCACGGTGATGTCCGCGCCCTGCAGGCGGGTGGGCCCGGAGACGACCGCGGAGTGGCGGAAGTCCTGCGCGCCGAAGCGGCACGGGGTGGACCCGAGGCACTCGCGGTACACCTGGATGGTCGCGCCCATGCGCACGAGGGCGTCGGTGAAGCCGAGCCGGTTCTCGTAGACGGTCTCGTGGAGGATCGACAGCCCCTGGGCCTGGGTGAGGGCGACGACGAGCGGCTGCTGCCAGTCGGTCATGAAGCCGGGGTGCACGTCGGTCTCGAGCGCGATGGAGCGCAGCGGGCCGCCGGGGTGGGAGAAGCGGATGCCGGAGTCGTCGACGTCGAACGCGCCGCCGATCTTCCGGAAGGTGTTCAGGAAGGTCATCATGTCGGGCTGGCGGGCGCCCTCGACGTAGACGTCACCGCCGGTGGCCAGGGCCGCAGCACCCCACGAGGCGGCCTCGATGCGGTCGGGCAGGGCGCGGTGCTCGTAGCCGGTGAGGGAGTCGACGCCCTCGATGCGGATGACGCGGTCGGTGTCGACGCTGATGATCGAGCCCATCTTCTGCAGCACCGCGATGAGGTCGAGCACCTCCGGCTCGACGGCGGCGTTGCGCAGCTCGGTGACGCCCTCGGCCCGCACGGCCGTCAGGAGCACCTGCTCCGTCGTCCCGACGCTGGGGTAGGGCAGGGCGATGCGGGTGCCGCGCAGGCGGCGAGGGGCGCTCAGCGCGATGCCGGAGGGGCGCTTGTCCACCACGGCGCCGAACTGGCGCAGCACGTCGAGGTGGTAGTTGATGGGCCGGTCGCCGATGCGGCAGCCGCCGAGGTCGGGGATGAACGCCTCGCCCAGGCGGTGCACCAGCGGACCGCAGAACAGCACGGGGATGCGGCTGGAGCCGGCGTGGGCGTCGATGTCGGCCACGGCGGCCACCTCGACGTCGGCCGGGTCGAGGACCAGCTCACCGTCCTCGGCGCCCTCGGAGACGCGCACGCCGTGCAGCTCCAGCAGGCCGCGGACGACGGCCACGTCGCTGATGTCCGGCACGTTGCGCAGGCGGGACGTGGTCTCTCCCAGCAGGGAGGCCACCATCGCCTTGGTCACGAAGTTCTTGGCGCCTCGCACGGCGACGCTGCCCTTCAGGGGCGCGCCACCGGTGACGGTCAGAGTGCTGCTCATGGGTCCCCTCGTGTTCGCCCCTCGAGCGCGCGGGACGCGCGACCGGCCGCTGGGGCGTCCAGCAAGTCTGCACCAGGTCTGCACCGGGGCAGAACGGGCGGTGACCACCCGGTGCGTCACCGGGTGGTCACCGCCTGATCACGGACGTCTCAGGACAGGACGGGCAGCGTGGCCGGCTTCCAGCTGGGACGGGTGGCCTCGAACGCGTCGATGTCCGCCTCGTGGCGCAGGGTGAGGCCGATGTCGTCCAGGCCCTCCATGAGGCGCCAGCGGGTGTAGTCGTCCACCTGGAACGGGAACACCGCGGTGCCGCAGGTGGCGGTCTTCTCGGCGAGGTCGACCGTGACGGTGGCGCCCGGGTCGTTGTCGAGGAGCTTCCACAGCTGCTCGACGTCGTCCTGGGACATCTGGCCGGCGAGCAGGCCCTGCTTGCCGGAGTTGCCGCGGAAGATGTCCGCGAACCGGGAGCTGAGCACCACGCGGAACCCGTAGTCCTTGAGGGCCCAGACGGCGTGCTCGCGCGAGGAGCCGGTGCCGAAGTCGGGACCGGCGACGAGCACCGACCCGTTCCGGAAGGCGTCCTTGTTCAGCACGAAGGTCGGGTCGTTGCGCCAGGCGGCGAACAGGCCGTCCTCGAAGCCGGTCTTGGTGACCCGCTTGAGGTAGACCGCCGGGATGATCTGGTCGGTGTCGACGTTGCTGCGGCGCAGCGGCACGCCGACCCCGGTGTGGGTGGTGAAGGGCTCCAGAGCCATGTCAGTACCTCGCGCTCCTCTTCGGCGGTTCCGGGCTCAGACCAGGGCCGGCTGGGCGGCCGGGGCGAGGTCGGCGGGGCTGGACAGGGTGCCGCGCACCGCGGTGGCGGCGGCCACGGGCACGGAGACGAGGTGGGTGCGCCCGCCCTTGCCCTGGCGGCCCTCGAAGTTGCGGTTGGACGTGCTGGCCGCGCGCTCGCCGACGGCGAGCTGGTCGGGGTTCATGCCCAGGCACATGGAGCAGCCCGCGCCGCGCCACTCGCCGCCGGCGTCGAGGAAGACCTGGTCCAGGCCCTCCTCCATGGCCTGCAGGCGCACGCGCACCGAGCCGGGCACCACCATGAGGCGGACGCCCTCGGCGACCTTCCGACCCTTGAGGACGTCGGCCGCGACGCGCAGGTCCTCGATGCGGCCGTTGGTGCAGGAGCCGATGAAGACCGTGTCGACGGCGATCTCGCGCATCGGGGTGCCGGCCTGCAGGCCCATGTACTCCAGGGAGCGCTCGGCGGCGGCGCGCTCGCCCTCGTCGGTCATCTGCGCCGGGTCGGGCACGGACGCGCTCAGCGGCACGCCCTGGCCGGGGTTGGTGCCCCAGGTGACGAAGGGCTCCAGGTCGGCCGCGGAGATGACGACCTCGGCGTCGAAGACGGCGTCGTCGTCGGTGACGAGCTCGCTCCAGCTCGCGACCGCCGCGTCCCAGTCGGCGCCCTTGGGGGCGTGGGGCTTGTCCTTGATGTAGGCGACGGTCTTCTCGTCCGGCGCGATCATGCCGGCGCGGGCGCCCGCCTCGATCGACATGTTGCAGACGGTCAGGCGCGACTCCATGGACAGCGCCCGGATCGCCTCGCCGCGGTACTCGAGCACGTAGCCCTGGCCGCCACCGGTGCCGATCTTGGCGATCACCGCGAGGATGATGTCCTTGCTGGTGGTGCCTTCGGGCAGCTCGCCGTCCACGGTGATGGCCATCGTCTTGAACGGGGCCAGCGGCAGCGTCTGGGTGGCGAGCACGTGCTCGACCTCGGAGGTGCCGATGCCGAACGCCAGCGCGCCGAACGCGCCGTGCGTGGAGGTGTGCGAGTCGCCGCAGACGATGGTCATGCCCGGCTGGGTCAGACCGGTCTGCGGGCCGACCACGTGGACGATGCCCTGGTCGACGTCACCCAGGGAGTGGATGCGCACGCCGAACTCGGCCGCGTTGCGGCGCAGCGTGTCGACCTGGGTGCGGCTGACGAGGTCCGCGATGGGCTTGTCGATGTCCACCGTGGGGATGTTGTGGTCCTCGGTGGCGATCGTCAGGTCGGGGCGGCGCACCGGGCGGCCGGCCTCGCGCAGGCCGTCGAAGGCCTGCGGGCTGGTGACCTCGTGGATGAGGTGCAGGTCGATGTAGAGCAGGTCGGGCTCACCCGCAGCCCCCTTGCGCACCACGTGCGCGTCCCAGACCTTCTCGGCCAGCGTGCGTCCCACTGCGTCCTCCACATCAGGTCCTGCCCGTCCCGGCGTGTCGCCAGCTGGTTTGCGTTCTCAGCATTCGAGACGGGAGTATCGAGCCGTGGACAAGTCTAGCGGAGTCGGCGTCCTGGACAAGGCCGTCGGCGTGCTCACCGCTCTCGAGGCGGGCCCCCTCTCCCTCGCGCAGCTCGTCAGCGCGACGCAGCTGTCCCGCCCGACGGCCCACCGCCTCGCCGTCGCCCTCGAGCACCACCGCCTCGTGGCGCGCGACCTGCAGGGCCGGTTCGTGCTGGGCGCGCGCCTGGGAGAGCTGGCCGCGGCCGCCGGCGAGGACCGCCTGCTGGCCAGCGCCGGCCCCGTCCTCGCCGCCCTGCGCGACTCCGCGCACGAGAGCGCCCAGCTGTACCGCCGCCAGGGCGATGTGCGCGTCTGCGTGGCCGCCGCGGACCGCCCCGGCCCGGGTCTGCGCGACTCCGTGCCCGTGGGCGCCTCCCTGTCCATGCACGCCGGGTCGGCCGCGCAGGTGCTCCTGGCCTGGGAGGACCCCGAGCGCCTGCACCGCGGCCTGTCCGGCGCGGCCTTCAGCGCCGCCGGGCTCGCCGCCGTGCGCCGGCGGGGCTGGGCCAGCTCGGCCGCCGAGCGCGAGGACGGCGTGGCGTCCGTCTCGGCGCCCGTGCGCTCCCCCGCGGGGCGCGTCGTGGCCGCGGTGTCCGTCTCCGGGCCCCTGCAGCGCCTGGGCCGCCAGCCCGGCCGCCTGCACGCCGAAGCGGTGCTGGCGGCGGCCTCCCGCCTCTCGGACGCCCTCGCCCGCTCCGCCTGACCCTGTCGCGTCCGCAGCCGGGCGCCCCGTTGCGGTCCAGCACTCGTCAGCGGCTGCCTCGTGGCACGAAAAAAGAGGCCCGGTGCGCTCTCGCGCACCGGGCCTCGGGTGTAGCCCCGACGGGATTCGAACCCGCGCTACCGCCTTGAGAGGGCGGCGTGCTAGGCCACTACACAACGGGGCCGCTGGGGTACCAGGACTCGAACCTAGACTAAGGGAATCAGAATCCCTTGTGCTGCCAATTACACCATACCCCACCCGATCACCTGGGGTTCTCACCTTCAGTGATCGAAGCACTGGCACTGTCCCGAGATTCGGCCTGCAGACCGTTCCGCGTGACCGCGCCGAGGGAAGACTCTACACAGGGTGGGGCCGAGAGCCGAACCAGCCCCCTCCGACGGGCGAGCCGCGTCGTCCCGAGGGCGATGAGCGCGAACCCCACGACGTCCACGAGCACCAGCAGCGGCGAGGCCGACGTGGTCTGCAGCGACTCCCCGAGCCCGCCCGCGAGCACCGTCGGCATGAAGACGACCACGTTGTTCACGGCGTGGAAGGCGATGCCCGTCTCGAGCCCCCCGGTGCGCCAGGCGAGGTAGGAGGCGGTGAGGCCGAAGAGGAACCTGTCGGCGTACAGCCACGGGTCCTGGTCGCCGTGGGCGAAGGCGAACGCCGCCGCCGAGACCAGCGCCGCCACGACCGCCCCCGCGACGGGGCGGCGGAACCACGAGCCGACGGCCTGGCTCATCCACCCGCGGAAGAGGTGCTCCTCCCCCGCCGCCTGCAGCGGGGTGGTGAGCAGGACGACGACGACGAGCGCGGCCGTCGTGGTGGGGCTGCGCTGGTCGCCCGAGCCGAACGGCTCCTGGCCGGCGGCCGTCGCGAGCAGCCCCAGCCCGAGCACGCTGCCGCCCACCACGGCGGCGGGCAGCAGCCCCGACTGCACCATCCAGCGCCACCGGGTGCGACCGACCACGGAGGCCTGCCAGCGCGGCGCGATGCCGTGCCCGACGCGCACGGCCGCCCAGCTGAGCGGGACGAGCGCCGCGAGCACGAGGTTGTTCCCCAGGAACGCCCACGGGCTCGCGAGCGCCTCCTCGTCGGTGGGAGGACGCCCGAGGAGGGCGTCCGCCACCGCGTAGGCCGCGCCCACCGCCAGCAGGAGGACGACGAGGCCGGCGAGCACCACGGCGGCGCCCAGCAGGGGGCGCCACCAGCGGTGCCGGGGCCCGCGCAGCAGCTGCGGGTACGGGCGCGGGCCCCAGCGCACCTGCTCGTCGACCTGCCCGCGCGGGGCCGGCCTCACCCCAGGGAGGCCCTCAGGGCCTGCAGGCGCGCCAGGCCGCTGGAGCGTCCGAGCAGCTCCATCGACTCGAACAGCGGCGGTGAGACGCGACGGCCGGTGACCGCCACGCGCAGCGGCGCGAAGGCGAACTTGGGCTTGACGCCCAGCCCGTCCACGAGCGCTTCCCGCAGCGCGGCCTCCAGCGACGCCGCGACCCACGCGTCGTCGTCGAGGGCCGACAGCGCCGCCAGGGAGGCGTCGAGCACGTCGGCGGCCTCGGGGCGCAGCGAGGAGCGGGCGTCGTCCTCGACCACGAGCGCGTCGTCGTCGACGAAGAGGAAGCCGAGCATCGGCGCGGCCTCCCCGAGCAGCACCATGCGCTCCTGCACCAGCGGGGCCGCACCGGCCAGCAGCGCCAGCTGGCGCTCGCTCGGCTGCTCGGGCAGCACGCCGTCGGCCTGGAGCCGCTCCCGCACCCGCGCCTCGAACGCCTCGGGGGCCAGCAGCCGCATGTGAGCGGCGTTGATGGCCTCGGCCTTCTTCAGGTCGAACCTCGACGGGCTCGCGACGACGTCGGCGACGTCGAACGCCTCGACCATCTCCGCCGGGGTGAAGACGTCCCGGTCGGGGCCGATCGACCAGCCGAGCAGCGCGAGGTAGTTGAGCAGCCCCTCGGGCAGGAAGCCCCGCTCGCGGTGGACGAAGAGGTTGGACTCCGGGTCGCGCTTGGACAGCTTCCGGTTGCCCTCGCCCATGACGTACGGCATGTGCCCGTACAGGGGCGTGACGTGCGCCGTCCCGATGGCCTTGAGCGCGTCGAACAGCGCCAGCTGGCGGGGCGTGGAGGAGAGCAGGTCCTCTCCGCGCAGCACGTGGGTGATGCCCATCAGCGCGTCGTCGACGGGGTTGACCAGCGTGTACAGCGGCGTGCCGTCGGCGCGGGCCACGACGTAGTCGGGCACCGACCCGGCGGGGAAGCGGACCTCGCCGCGCACGAGGTCGTGGAAGGAGTGGTCTCCGTCGGGCATCCGCAGGCGCCACACCGGCTCGCGGCCGGCCGCCCTGAACTGCTGCTTCGCGGCCTCCGTCGTGTCGCGGTCGGCGTTGTCGTACCCGCGCTGGGGATCCTCCCCCGCGGCGCGGCGCCGCTCGGCGGCCTCCTCCGGGGTGGAGAACGACTCGTAGACGTACCCGCCCTCGACGAGCTTCGCGAGCACGTCCGCGTACAGCGCGCTGCGCTGCGACTGGCGGTACGGCTCGTGGGGGCCGCCGACCTCCACGCCCTCGTCCCACTCCAGGCCCAGCCAGCGCAGCGCCTCCACCATCTGGTGGTAGCTCTCCTCGCTGTGGCGGGCGAGGTCGGTGTCCTCGATGCGCAGCACGAACGTGCCGCCGGTGTGCCGGGCGTAGGCCCAGTTGAACAGCGCCGTGCGCAGGAACCCGACGTGGGGCACGCCGGTCGGGGACGGCGCGATGCGCACTCTGACGGCGCTGCCCGGGCTCGTCGCCGTGGTCGTCGCCGCGCTCATCGCCGCACCACCGGGTTGCTCAGCACGCCGATGCCCTCGACCTCGACCTCGACGCGCTGGCCCTCGCGCAGCTGGCCGACGCCGGCGGGGGTGCCGGTGAGGATGACGTCGCCCGGGAGCAGCGTGAACGCGCGGCTGGCCGTCGCGACGAGCTCGGCGACGCCGAAGACCATGTCCTTGGTGGTGCCGTCCTGCACGGTCTTCCCGTCCAGGCGGGTCTGCAGGCGCAGGTCCTCGACGTCCTCGAGGGTCAGGTCCGGGACGATGTACGGCCCGAGCGGCTTGGAGGAGTCGAAGCCCTTGGCGCGGGCCCACTGCCCGTCGCCCTTCTGCCAGTCGCGGGCGGTGACGTCGTTGGCGACGGTGTAGCCGAAGACGACCTCCGCCACCCGGTCCTCGGGGACGTCCTTGCAGACGCGGCCGATGACGACGGCGAGCTCGCCCTCGTAGTCGACGCGCTCGGAGCCCTCGGGCATGACGATCGGGTCCGACGGGCCGATGACGGCGGTGTTCGGCACGAGGAACATGAGCGGCTTCTCGGGCAGCTCGTTGCCCATCTCCTTGGCGTGGTCGGCGTAGTTGCGGCCGATACCGACGATCTTGCTGCGCGGGATGACCGGCGCGAGCAGGCGGGCGTCGGCCAGCGGCACGCGCTCGCCCGTGGGCTGCAGGGGGGCGTACAGCGGGTCTCCCACGACGACGTGGATCACCTCCTCACCGGGGTCTCCCTCGACGAGGCCGAACCTCGGGTCGTCTCCGGTGGTGAACCTGGTGATGCGCACCTGGAGAGCCTAGATCGGGCGACGCTCCCCCTCTCCCCCCGGGAGCGGCCCGGCTCAGGTGCGCACGCGGCGCGCGACCCCGTCCAGCTGCTCCACCGCGCCCGCGAGGCGCTGGCTGGCCGCGGCCAGCAGCTCGGTCTCCTGGACCGCCCGCTGGGCCGCGGCGTCGGCCTGCGCCGCCGACGCGCCCAGCCGCTCCACCGCCTGGGCCCCGGTGGTGAGGACGGAGCTCATCTGCGTGCCGGTGGCCGACTGCTCCTCGACCGCGGCCGCGATGACGCCCTGGGCCTCGTCGACCTGCCCGATGTCGCCCTCGAGGTCGGCCACGAGGGCCTGGGCGTGGCTGGCGCGCGCGGCGCTCTCGGCCACCAGCCTCTCGATGTCCTGCGTGGCGCCCGCGGTCACGCGCGCCAGGTCCTTGACCTCCTGCGCGACCACGGCGAAGCCCTTGCCGACCTCACCGGCCCTGGCCGCCTCGATGGTGGCGTTGAGCGCCAGGAGGTTGGTCTGGTCCGCCACCGAGGCGATGATCCCCACCACCTGGCCGACGCGCTCGGCGCTGGAGGCGAGCTCGCGCACGGCGGCGCCCGCCTGGTCGACGCGGTCGCGCGCCCGCTCGGCGGCCGAGCTGGCACGGCTGGCGCTCTCGGTGATCTCGGTGATGGCGAGCACCACCTCCACCCCGCCGCTGGTGGCCACCCCCACGTGCTCGGCAGCGGCACCGGCGTCGGCGGCCTGCTCCTGGGCCCGGGCGGCGTCGGTGCTCATCCGCGTCCGCAGCGCGGCGGCGAGCCCCCCGACCTCCTCCGTGCTGGCGCGCGCCTGCGCGCTGAGCGCCGCGATCTGCGCGAACACGTCGGCCACGGCGGCGGAGGAGTCGTCCAGCTTGGTGGCCATGGCCGTGAGCTCGTCGTGGCCGCCGACGTCGGCGCGGTGCGTGAAGTCGGCCTCGGCCACGTGCGTGAGGACGCCGTGGATGCTGCGCAGCCGCCGGCGCGTGCCCAGGAGGAACGCCAGGGCCACCCACAACGACACCGCCAGGCAGCCCAGGGTGATGGCCAGGGCCACGGCGCGCTGCTGGCGGAGGTCGGCCGCCCGGTCGGCCAGGAGGTCGTCCAGCGCGTCGGCGAGGGAGGTGACCGCGGCACGACCCGCGGTGGTGGCGGCGAGCGCACCGGCGGCCGCGGAGGCGCCCTCGTCCTGGGACGGGGTGGCCGCGGTGGCGGTGATCGCCGTGGCGGACTCGGCGGCGGTCACCGCGAGCGCGCTGCGGTCGGCCACGGGCGAGGTGGCGGTGAGGGCGGCCGCCTGCACGGCGCCGCGGCTGGCGCGCACGAGCACCCCGGGCACCTGGGCGGTGAGGGCGTCCATGACGAAGTAGGAGTCCAGCGACGGGTCGAGGATGAGCTGCGAGCGGCTGGTCTCCGCGTCGCTGAAGGCGACGGCGCGGTCCAGCACGGCGTCCCAGCCGCCGCCGGCGGTGGCGGCCGCGACAGCGGTGGCGAGGGCCTGGAGCTGCTCGTCGCTGCGGTCAGCGCTGCCGAGCCCGGCCCGCGCCGCCTGCAGCGCGCGCAGGTCCTCCTGCACGGCCCGCGCCGCGGCCTGCTGGTCGGCGGGAGCGGCGACGCTGGCGGCGGAGGCGTCGGCGAGCAGCAGCAGCGCCGGGCGCACCAGCTGCAGGCCCTCGCGCTCGGCCACGGCGACGTCGATGTTCCCGCCCTGGCTGGCCAGCTGCGCGTGGAGGGCCACCCCCAGGGGCAGCAGGAGGCACGCGGCGAGCACGGCGACCTTGCGCCCGAACGTCAGCGCGTCCATCAGACGCTCCGCCGGCCGCAGCAGGACACCCAGCACGCGTGACACCTCCACCTCGTCGGGGATCCGGGAGCCGCGGTCCCGCCGCTCCCGTCCCCCATGATCGGCAGGCGCCCCAGAGGGGTTGATCTTCCTCGGGCGAACGGGTGGTGCGTACCCTCGGCGGACGTGACCTCCCCCGACTCCCCCGGCTCCGCCGAGCAGCCCGTCGTCGAGATGTGGACGGACGGCGCCTGCAAGGGCAACCCCGGCGTGGGCGGCTGGGGCGTGCTCATGCGCTCCGGCGGGCACACCAAGGAGCTGTTCGGCGGCGAGGCGGCCACCACCAACAACCGCATGGAGCTCACCGCGGTCATCGAGGGGCTCGGTGCTCTGAAGCGCCGCTCGACGGTGCTGCTGCACGTCGACTCGACCTACGTCATGCAGGGCATCCAGAGCTGGATCGCCGGGTGGAAGCGCAACGGGTGGCGCACCGCCTCCAAGCAGCCGGTGAAGAACGCCGAGCTGTGGCGGGCGCTGGACGAGGCCGTCGCCCGTCACGACGTGCAGTGGCGCTGGGTGAAGGGCCACGCCGGCGACCCCGGCAACGAGGCCGCCGACGCCCTCGCCAACAAGGGCGTCGACCAGGTCCGCGCCGCCGCCCGCTGACCGCCGGGCCGGCCGGGGCCGCTCGGTCGGGGCGGGCCGGCCAGGCCGGGGCGGGGCGGGCCGGGGCGGCTGGGTCGGCTGGCCGGGCTGGGTCGAGTGCCTCCACTGGGCACGTGGCCAAGGCGCCCAGCTCGAGCGGCAAGGCGCCCAGGCGCGGCACGGGGGTGGCCGTCGCTGCAGCTGCGGGACGGCGCCGTGCGCCCACAGGCCCGGTCCCGGCCACGTCGACGGCGTCGTCGTCCACAGGACGGCTGAGCGCCGAGCACCACCGGCGCCTGTCCTTGCACGCTGGCGCACGTGCCTCCCAGGTCCCGCGTGCCCGCAGCGCTCGAGCAGCTCGGCGGCATCGCGTCCTGGACCCGCCTGACGGGCGAGACCAGCCACAGCGCGGTCGTGCGAGCTGTGACCTCGGGGGCGGTGGTGCGGGTCCTGCCGGGCGTGCTCGCACTCCCGGACCGTGCTGACTCCCCGGGAGGCCGCTCCCTCGCAGCGCTCGTGTTCGCCGGTGCGCCTGCTGCGCTGTCGCACACGACGGCCCTGGACCTGCACGGGCTGCCCGTTCCAGCGGAGGTGCTGCGGGCTGCGGTGCACGTCTCCGTCCCCCACCACCGGCGGCGGACGGTCCCGACCGGCTCGTCCTGGCGCGTGGAGCTCCACCGCTGCCGCTCCGATGCGGCCCGGGTGCTGCGCGGCGGGCTGGAGGTCGTCACCGCCGCCCGGGCCGTCGTCGACAGCTGGCCGCTGCTGAGCGGCAGCGACCAGCGGGCGCCGGCCCTGGTCGGAGTGCGGCGGAGGCTGGTGACACCGACCGGGCTCGATGACGCGCTGTCCGCGCGGCGGCAGGCGGGCGGGGTCTCGGAGCTCCGGCGGCTGGTGGCGGCCATCCGCGCGGGGTGCCGCAGCGAGCTGGAGCTGTGGGGCTACGAGCGCGTGTTCACCGGACCGGCGTTCGCCGGGCTGCACCGGCAGGTGGAGGTGCGCGTCGACGGGCGGACGTCAGTGCTCGACTGCTACGACGAGGCCGCCGCGCTCGCCCTGGAGCTGGACGGGCGGGCGGGCGTACCACGACTCCCCGCTGGACCGGGAGCGCGACGTCGAGCGCGACGGCCGCCTGGCGAAGGTCGGCATCCAGACGGTGAGGTCCTCGCACCGGCGACTCACGCGGGAACCGGAGGCGTGCCGCCTCGAGGCGCTGGCCGTCGCGGAGCAGCGTCGCTCGCAGCTCGCGCGAGCGGAGCTGCCGGTCGTGGTCGAGGTGCCGGGCGGCGGTGACGAGGGCGCACGGCTGGTCCTGCGGCTCCCACGGTGAGGCTCGGTGGGCAGGCGGTGGCCCAGCGGGCAGGCTGGGTGCCGCTTCCGGGACCGGAACCGGCACCCAGCCTGCCCACCGGCACTGGACCTGCCCACCTCGGCCAGGCGGTGGCCACCGGCAGGCGCGGGTCGTGCCAGGACCTGCCGGTGGTGGTCCGCGGAGGGTCAGGCCGGGGAGACGGCCGGGGAGGCCTCGGGCACCGGCAGGCCCGACTTCAGCAGCCCGTACGTGATGCCGTCCACGAGCGCCTGCCAGGAGGCCTCGACGAGGTTGGGCGCCACGCCCACCGTCGTCCACGTGGCCCGCCCGTCGGTGGTGTCGATGAGCACCCGGGTGGTGGCGTCCGTGCCGGCGTCGGCGTCGAGGATGCGCACCCGGAAGTCGGTCAGGTCGAGCCCGGCGATCTGCGGGTAGACCGGGATGAGCGCCTGCCGCAGCGCGGCGTCGAGGGCGTTCACCGGACCGTTGCCCTCACCGGTGGCCACGAGGCGCTGGCCGCCGGCGCGCAGCTTGACGGTCGCCTCCGACGTCGGGCCGGTGCCCTTGCCGTGCTCGATGAACGCGCGCCAGCTCTCCACCTCGAAGTAGCTGGGTCGGGCGCCGTCGCGGACCTCGCGCAGCAGGAGGTCGAAGCTGGCGTCGGCTGCCTCGAAGGTCCACCCGGCCAGCTCGAGCTCCTTGACGCGGGCGACTGCGCGGGAGAGGACGTCCTGGTCCCCGGCGAGGTCGTGGCCGAGCTCGCGGCCCTTCAGCTCGATGGACGCGCGCCCGGCCATGTCGGAGACGAGCATCCGCATGTCGTTGCCGACGGCCGTCGGGTCGGTGTGCTGGTACAGGTCGGGGTCCACGCGGATGGCGCTGGCGTGCAGGCCCGCCTTGTGCGCGAACGCCGAGGCGCCCACGTACGGGGAGCGCGCGTACATCGCCACGTTGGTGATCTCCGCGACGGCGTGGGCGATCCGGGTGGCCTCGCGCAGGCACTCGGCGGGCACCACCTGGCGGCCCAGCTTGAGCACGAGGTCCGCGGCGACGACGACGAGGTCGGCGTTGCCCGTCCGCTCGCCGTACCCGTTCACGCAGCCCTGGACGTGGGTGGCGCCAGCGCGCACGGCCGCGAGGGAGTTGGCGACGGCGCAGCCGGAGTCGTTGTGGGCGTGCACGCCCAGCCGGGTGCCGGCGGGCGAGGCGGCCAGCGTCGCCGCGACGACCTCCTCGACCTCGTGCGGCAGCCGGCCGCCGTTGGTGTCGCAGAGCACGACGGCCTCGGCGCCCGCCTCCACGGCGGTGCGGACGACGGCGAGCGCGTGGTCGCGGTCGAGCGCGTAGCCGTCGAAGTAGTGCTCGGCGTCGAGGAAGACGCGCCGGCCGTTCGCCACGAGGTGCTCGACGGTGTCGCGCACCATGGCGAGGTTCTCCTCCTCGGTGGTGCGCAGCGCCAGCTTCACGTGCCCGACGTGGCTCTTGGCCACGATCGTCACCACCGGCGTCTGCGCGTCGAGGAGGGCCTGGACCTGCGGGTCCGTGGCCGCCGACCCGCCAGCGCGGCGCGTGGCCCCGAACGCTGCGAGCACCGCGTGGCGCAGGTGCAGCTCGGTGCGGGCCCGCGCGAAGAACTCCGTGTCGCGGGGGTTGGCGCCGGGCCAGCCGCCCTCGATGAACCCGACACCGAGCTCGTCGAGGTGGGTGGCGATGGCCAGCTTGTCGGCCACGGAGAGGTTGAGCCCCTCCTGCTGGGCGCCGTCGCGCAGCGTCGTGTCGTAGACCTGGACGGCGGCCGCCGTCGTCGTCGTCGAGCTCATCGTGGGTCTCCTCAGACCAGGCGGTGCATCCAGCCGCGGCGGTCATCGGCGCGGCCGTACTGGACGTCGAGCAGGGTGGAGCGGATCGCCTCGGTCACCTTGCCGGCGACGTCCGCCTCCGCGGCCGCCGGCTTGGTGTCGGGGCCGTCGACGAAGCTGCCGATGGGGGTGACCACGGCCGCGGTGCCGCACGCGAACGCCTCGGTGACCTCGCCGCTGGCCGCCATCGACAGCCAGTCGTCGAGGGCGATGCGCTGCTCGACGGGCTGCAGCCCCAGGTCGCGGGCGATCTCGAGGATGGAGTCGCGGGTGACGCCCTCGAGGATGGAGCCGGTGAGCTCGGGGGTGAGCAGGCGGCCGTCGGCGGTGACGAGGAAGACGTTCATGCCGCCCAGCTCCTCCACCCACCGCTGCTCGGCGGCGTCGAGGAAGACCACCTGGTCGCAGCCGGCGGCGTACGCCTCCTGCTGCGCCAGCAGGCTGGCGGCGTAGTTGCCGCCGCACTTGGCGGCGCCGGTGCCACCGGCGGCCGCGCGCGTGTACGTGCGGCTGACGAGCAGCTTCACCGGACGGGGGCCGCTGGTGAAGTACGAGCCGGCCGGGGAGGCGATGACGAGGTAGTCGACCTTCGCCGCGGGGCGCACCCCGAGGAACGCCTCGGAGGCGAACATGAACGGGCGCAGGTACAGGCTGGTCTCGCCGCCGGTGGGCACCCACGCCTCGTCGGCGGCGACCAGCGCCTCCAGGGAGGCGAGGAAGTCGGCCTCGGGCAGCTCCGGCAGTGCGAGCCGCCGGGCGGAGCGCGCGAAGCGGGCGGCGTTGGCCTGGGGGCGGAAGGTCCACACCGAGCCGTCGGCCCAGCGGTAGGCCTTCATGCCCTCGAAGACCTCCTGCGCGTAGTGCAGGACGGCGGCCGACGGGTCGAGCAGGAGCGGTCCGTAGGGCTCGATGCGGGCCTGGCCCCAGCCCCCCTCGGCGGTCCAGACGGCGTGCGCCATGTGGTCGGTGAAGTGCTTGCCGAACCCCGGGGAGGCCAGCACGGCCGCGCGGTCGGCGTCCGCGACGGGGGCGGGGTGCGGCTGGCGCTCGAAGGACAGCGGCGCGGGGGCCTGGAGGCTGTCAGCGGACATGCTACGGAAGCGTAGCTTGCGCCCGCGGCGCTCCGGTGCTGGTCCGTGCTCCTCTCGGGGCGGCGGGGACCGGGGCACCGCGGGAGACCACCCCTCGGGCGGAGGACAGCGGCACCCGATGCTTCTCCCGTGGAGCAGCACCTCACCTCGCGCACCGTCGAGGTGGCGACGGCAGCGGCCTGCGCGGTCGCCGTCGCCCTCGCCCCGCTCCTCCCCGTCGGCCCGGTGCTGGGAGCGGTCATCGCAGTCCTGCCCCAGCTGCTCCTCGGGGTGCTGGCGGTCCGGCGCAGGATGCGCTGGGTCGCGGCGGCGGCGGTGCTGCTGGTCGTCGCCAGCGCCCTCTTCCACGTGCTGTGGTGGCAGCACGGCACGCCGGTGCTGCCCTCACCCGCGGACGTCCTCACCACCACCGCGTACCTCGTCCTGACCCGCGCCGCGTGGGTGGCCGCCGGTCCGGCCGGTCGCGAGGCGAGCTTCGACGCCCTGCTCGTGGTCGTCGGACCCGCCGTCGTCATCGTGGCGGCGGTGGCGGCACCGGCGGTGGTCAACGGGCCGTCGGCGGTCGGCGTGCTCACCATCGCCTACCCGGTGCTCGACCTCGTGCTGCTGATGGCAGTGGTGCGGGCCGCCGTGGCCGGAGCGCTGACCTGGGTGCAGGCCGCCGCGCTGCAGACGGGGTGCGCCCTCCTGCTGTTCGGCAACGCCTGGTTCGTGGTGCTCCTCGCCTGGACCCCCCAGGCCATGACCCACTGGATGGCAGCGCCGTTCGGCCTGGCGTGGGCGCTCTTCGCGGTGGCGGTGGCGCTCCACGGCCGCGTCGGCCCGTCGAGCGCCCCGCCGGTTCCGGCGCGGCGCCACCGGACCCGCTCGCGGGTGGTCCTCGCGCTGCTGCCCGCGTCGGCGTGCCTGCCGGCAGCCGCGCTCGTGGCCCAGGGCCTCGCGGGCGGGGAGGTGGACTGGCAGGTGCTGGGCACGGGAGCACTGCTCACCGCCGTCCTCAGCACCATCCGGCTCCACGGGGCGCTCCGCGTCGCCGCCGAACAGGCCCGCGCGCTGGAGCGCCTGGCGCTCGTCGACGAGCTGACGGACCTGCCCAACCGCCGCGCGTGCACCACCGACCTGGAGCAGGTGGTCCGCTCCGGCGCCGCTCCGGCGGCGCTGGCCCTGCTCGACCTGGACCGGTTCAAGCGCGTCAACGACACCCTCGGCCACGCCGGCGGCGACGCGCTGCTGCGCGACGCCGCCCGCGCCTGGCGCGCGGCGCTGCCGCCCGGCGCCGGGCTGTACCGCTGGGGCGGGGAGGAGTTCGTGGTGCTCCTGCCGGACACCGCTGCACCGCGGGCCCTGGCCGTGCTGGACGGCGTGCGGCTGGCCACGCCCCGGCCCCACACGGTGTCCGCCGGGCTGGCGGTCCTGCGCCCCGGCGAGGACACCACCGCGGTGCTGGCGCGCGCCGACGCCGCCCTGTACGCGGCCAAGCAGTCCGGCCGGGACCGGGTCTGCGCCAGCGACCCCACCGGCCAGCGCGCCGACCCGGACCCGGCCCTCGCCCCCGTCCGACCGGCGTCCGGCTGACCCTCGCTGGGCCACCGGGGTGGCAGCTCCACCAGGCCCTCGGGCGAGCGGCTCCCCGCGCCGATGTCTGCGGGGTGGAGCAGCACCACACCTCCCCCACCTGGGAGGTGGCAGCAGCCGCGCTGTGCGCGGTCGCGTCCCTGACCGTCCCCCTCTTCCCCCACCACCCGCTCTCCAGCGGCGCGGCGGTGGTGGCCCCGGTGCTCCTGCTCGCGGTGGTCGCGCTGCGCCGCCGGATGGTCTGGACGGCCGCCGGCGCCGGTCTCATGGCCGCCGGCGACGTCGTCTTCCGCGTGCTCTGGTGGGTGCACGGCGACCCCGTGGTGCCCTCGGTCGCCGACGTCGGCTTCGTGCTCGGGTACCTGGCGCTGCTGCGCGCGGCCCAGCTGGCCGTGGGGCCCGGTCGCAGCGGCGCGTCCCTGGACGCGCTCATCGTGGTCGTCGGTCCCACCGCGGTGGTCGCCGCGGCGGTCCACGCCCCCCTGGCCGCGCTCGCCGCCACCGGCTCGACCGTGCAGACCGCGCAGGCCCTCGTGGCGCCCGTCTTCGACCTCGCGCTGCTCGTGCTGGTGGTCCGCGCGACCGTCGCGGGAGCGGTCACCCGGCCGGTGGCCGCTCTGCTGCAGGCGGCCGTGGTCCTGCTGCTGGTCGGCAACGCGGGCTACCTGCTGCTGTCCGGGTACGCGTACGACCTCGTGGGGCCGTGGCTGGGCGCGCCCTTCGGGCTGGCGTTCTCGCTGGCAGCGCTCGCGGTGTGCGCATGGTCGCGGCCCGCGCTCCCGCGCCAGCCCGTCCGCGGGAGCTCGCGGCTGGTGCTGGCGCTGCTGCCGGCCTCGGCGTGCCTGCCGGCAGCAGCGCTGGTGGTGCAGGGCCTGCTGGGCCTGCGGGTCGACTGGCAGGTCCTCGGCACCGGCGCGCTGCTGGCCGCGGTGCTGAGCACCCTGCGGCTGCACGGCGCCCTGCGCGTGGCCGCTGAGAAGTCGGCCGCGCTGGAGCGGCTGGTCGGCGTCGACGACCTCACCGGGCTGCCCAACCGCCGTGCCTGCAGCGGCGCCGTGGAGCGGCTCACGGCGCAGGAGGAGGCGCCCGTGGCCCTCGCGCTGCTGGACCTCGACAGGTTCAAGGCCGTCAACGACTCCCTGGGGCACGCCGCCGGCGACGCGCTGCTGCGCGCCGCCGCCCGCGCCTGGTCCTCCGCCCTGCCCGCGAGCGCGGGCCTGCACCGCTGGGGAGGCGAGGAGTTCGTGGTCCTGCTCAGCGGTGCGGACGCGCTGCACGCCGAGGCGCTGGTCCACGACGTGCGGGTCTCGACGCCCGCCCCGCACACGGTCTCGGCCGGTCTGGTCGTGCGCCGCCCCGGGGAGGGAGCGGCCTCGCTGCTGGCCCGGGCCGACGCGCTGCTCTACCGCGCCAAGGACTCCGGGAGGAACCGCGTCTGCACCGAGGACGTGGACGGGGACGACGACCCGGACGACGGTGCGGGCGCGCCCGCGCTGGGCGCGCCCGCGTCGTCGTCGTCCTGAGCCGTCCTCGGGCTCAGCCGAGCCGGGCGACCAGCGCGTCGCCGACCTGCGACGTGGAGCGCTTCGCGGTGCCGCGCTCGAGCAGGTCCGCCGCGACGGCGGCCTCCACGCGGGCGGCGGCGTCGGCGTGGCCCAGGTGGGCCAGCAGCATGCCGACGGACAGCGCCGTGGCGGTCGGGTCCGCGATCCCCTGGCCGGCGATGTCGGGAGCGGAGCCGTGGACGGGCTCGAACATCGACGGCGCCGTGCGGTCGGGGTTGATGTTGCCGCTCGCCGCGAGGCCGATGCCGCCGCAGACGGCCGCGGCGAGGTCGGTGACGATGTCGCCGAAGAGGTTGTCGGTGACGATGACGTCGAACCGGCTCGGGTCCTGGACGAGGTAGATCATCGCGGCGTCGACGTGGGCGTAGTCGGCGGTGACGTCGGGGAAGTCGGCGTTCACGCGCTCGACGGTGCGGCGCCACAGGTGACCGGCGAACGTCAGCACGTTGTGCTTGTGAAGCAGGGTCAGCTTCTTGCGGGGGCGCGCCTGGGCGCGGGCGAAGGCGTCGCGGACCACGCGCTCCACCCCGAAGGCGGTGTTGACGCTGACCTCGGTCGCGATCTCGGCCGGGGTGCCCACGCGCAGCGCACCGCCGTTGCCGGTGTACGGGCCCTCGGTGCCCTCGCGGACGACGACGAAGTCGACGTCGCCCGGCTCCGCCAGCGGACCGCGCACGCCCGGGAAGAGCTTGCCGGGGCGCAGGTTGACGTAGTGGTCGAGCTCGAAGCGCAGCTTGAGGAGCAGGCCGCGCTCCAGCACGCCGGAGGGCACCCCCGGGTCGCCGACGGCCCCGAGCAGGATCGCGTCCGCCCCGCGGACCTCCTCGAGCACGCTGTCCGGCAGCGTCTCGCCGGTGGCGTGCCAGCGCTTGGCGCCCAGGTCGTACTCGGTGGTGTCCACGGTCGTGCCGGTCGGCTCGACGGCGGCGCGCAGCACCTTGAGCCCCTCGGCCACGACCTCCGGGCCGATGCCGTCACCGGCGATGACGGCGAGCTGGACGCTCGAGGGCGGCGTGGAGGGCGCTGCAGCGGTGCTGGTCATGGCCCCAGAGGCTACCGACGCCGCGGCGGAGCCCTCGCCGGCGACCGCCCCGCGCCCGGCGGTCACGGGGCGGAGGCCGGGGTGTGCTCGCCGGTCTGCACGGCCCACAGGCCCGCGTAGGCGCCGCCGAGGGCCACGAGCTCCTCGTGGGTGCCGCTCTCCGCGACGCGTCCGGCGGACAGCACCCAGATCCGGTCCGCGTCGCGCACGGTGGACAGGCGGTGCGCCACCACGAGCGCCGTCCGCGTGGCCGTCACCCGCGCGAGGGACCGCTGGATCGCGGCCTCGGTCTCGGTGTCGACGGCGGAGGTCGCCTCGTCGAGCACGAGCAGCGCCGGGTCGCGCAGGAGCGCGCGGGCCAGGGCGAGCCGCTGGCGCTGGCCGCCCGACAGCGTCTGGCCCCGCTCCCCCACCACGGTGTCGTACCGGTCGGGCAGGGCCGCGACGAAGTCGTGGGCCTCGGCGGCGCGCGCGGCCTCCTCGACCTGGGCGTCGGTCGCGTCGGGGCGGCCGTAGGCGATGTTCTCGCGCACGGTGCCGTGGAAGAGGAAGGCGTCCTGGCTGACGTAGCCGATGGCGCCGCGCAGCGAGTCCCACGTGAGGTCGCGCACGTCGCGGCCGTCGAGCAGCACCGCGCCGGAGCGCGGGTCGGCGAAGCGCAGCACCAGGCGCAGCAGCGAGGACTTGCCGGCGCCCGTGGTCCCGACCACGGCGTGGGTCTCGCCCGCGGGGACCACCAGGTCGACGCCGCGCAGGACGTCGGGCCCGTCGTCGTACCCGAACCGCACGCCGCGCAGCTCCAGCGCGCCGCGCGGCGGGGACGGCAGCGCGGTGGTGCCCTCCACGGCGGACGGGCGCAGCTCGAGCAGACCGAAGATGCGGCGGGTGGACGCCATGGCCCGCTGGTAGAGGTCGAGGGTCTGGCCGAGGTCGGTGAGCGGCCAGAGCAGGCGCTGCGTCATGAAGACGAGCACGGTGAACAGGCCCACCTCGAGGCGGCCCTGCAGCGTGTACCAGCCGCCCAGCAGCAGCGTGGCGCTGAAGCCGGCGAGGATGGCCATCCGGATCAGCGGCACGAACGCGGAGCTGGAGCGGATGGCGCGGGCGTTGGCCAGCCGGTACTCGCGGGAGGCGCGGGCCACCCGGGCGCTCTCGCGCTGCTCGGCCGTGAAGGCGCGGATCGTCGCGACGCCGCCGAGGTTCCCGGCCACCACGGCCGCCACCTCTCCCGCGGTGGAGCGCACGTCGGCGTAGAGCGGCTCGAGCCGGCGCTGGAAGCGGATCGAGCCCCACGCGATGACGGGCACCGGGAGGAAGGCCAGCACCGCCACCTGCCACGACGTCGCCCCGAAGACGATGCCCACGAAGACCACGGTGAGCGCGGTGTGGAGCACGGTGCGCGCGCCGACGTCGAGGAAGCGCTCGAGCTGGTTGACGTCGTCGGAGAGCACCGACAGCACCTGGCCGGACGGCGTGCGCTCGTGCCAGCCGACGTCCATGGCCTGGACGGCCGTGTAGGCCTCGGTGCGCAGCTCGTCCTGCACGGACTGCGCGAGACCTCGCCACAGCACGGAGGCCGCGTAGTCGGTGAGCGACTCCACCACCCACACGAGGGCGTTGACGACGGCGACGACGACGAGCTGCTCGAAGCGCCCCTCGATCCCGAGCACCGTGCCCACGAAGGAGTCGGAGCCCCGCACCACGATGTCGATGGCCACGCCCAGGAGCAGCTCCGGCGCCACGTCGGCGGCCGTGTTCAGGGTGGTCATGAGGACCGCGAGCGCGAAGCGGGGCCGGTGGCGTCGGTGGTGGCGCCACAGAGCGCGCAGGGGCGGCGCGGAGCCCAGGGGCGCCGTGGAGGCAGCGGTCACGGAGCCCCACCCTACGGACGCTGGTAAGGATCACCTAACTTACCCGGGCGGTGCCCGAGGTGCCACGCTGCCGCCTCGTGGGGATCGAGACGGGACACCTGCGCGGGCCGGGGCGCCCGGGGCACGTGGTGCTGGCCCAGGCGGACTCCGCTCCGTACGGCTCGCTGCGCTCCCGGCCGCTCCCGCGCGCCGAGCGCTACGCCCTGGGGCGGTCGCTGCGCCAGCAGGTGCCGCGCTCGGCCATGGCGGACTGGGCGCCCCCAGCGGACCGCCGCAGCGTGGTCGACCAGATCCGCGAGGCGCACGAGGGGCGCCTGGAGCGCCTCGTCCCCGTGCGGGTGGGGCGCATGGCGGCCAGCCCCTACGGCTTCCTGCGCGGCACGGCGGGCCTCATGGCCGCTGACCTCGCCTCCCTGCCCGCCACCGGCATCACCCCGGTGATCTGCGGCGACTCCCACATCGGCAACGTCGGCCTGTACGGCTCGCCCTCGCGCGAGCTCGTCATGGACCTCAACGACTTCGACGAGGCCCACCCCGGCCCGTGGGAGTGGGACCTGCGCCGCCTCGTGGCCAGCGCCTGGGTCGCTGGCCGGCAGGCGGGTCTGGCGGAGGACTCCTGCGAGCGGGCCGTGCGGGCCTCCGTGCGCGCCTACCGGGAGCACCTGCACGAGCTGGCCGAGCAGCCGCTGCTCGAGCGCAGCTGGACGAGCTTCGGGGTGGACCGGCTGGCCGGCGCCACGAAGGACCCCGGACTGCGCCACGAGGTCGAGCGGGCCGCCAAGCGGGCGCGCCACCGCACCAGCGACCGCGCGCTGCCCCGCTTCACCGAGGTGGTGGCCCACGAGGACCGCTCCGGGGCGGGCTCCGGCGCGGTGTTCACCCGGCGGATCGTGGTGGAGCCGCCGCTCATCACCCGTCCCGAACCAGACGACGCACCGCTGCTGGCCGAGGCGCTGGACGCCTACCTGTCCACGCTCGCACCGCACTGGGCGCGACTGCTCGGCGGCTACACGCTGGTGGACGTGGCCCACAAGGTGGTGGGCGTCGGCAGCGTGGGGCTGCGCGCCTACGTGGCGCTGCTGGAGGGGTCCGACAGCGACGACGTCGTCTTCCTGCAGCTCAAGCAGGCCCGTCGCTCCGTCGTCGCACCGTGGGTGCACGGCGACAACGCCTGGCACGAGCACCAGGGGCAGCGGGTGGTGGAGTACCAGCAGGCGCTGCAGACCACGTCGGACCCGCTGCTGGGCTGGACGACGGTCGGCGAGCGGCAGTACTACGTGCGGCAGTTCCGCAACATGAAGGGCAGCGTGGTGCTGGACGGCATCGGCGCCAACGCCCTGCGCGACTACGCGGGGGTGTGCGCCCAGCTGCTGGCCAAGGGGCACGCCCGCACCTCGGGCGCCTCCATGATCGCCGGGTACCTCGGCTCCTCGGACAAGGCCGACACGGCCCTGGCCGCCTTCGCCCGCCGCTACGCCGACCAGACCGAGGCCGACCACGCCGAGCTCGTCGACGCCGTCGCGCGCGGTCTGCTGCCGGCCGAGAAGGGCGTCTGAGACGCCACACCGAGCAGTCCGGACCGGCCGGACCGGCGCCTCGGCGCGCGCGGGCGGGCTGCGACCGGCACGATCGCGCGCATGAGCACGAAGGTGGTCGTCGCGACCGACGGGTCGCTGGAGTCGCTGCAGGCCGCACGGGCCCTGCCCATGCTGCTGGACGAGGCCGAGGTCGCGGAGCTGCTCGTGGTCGCGGTGCTGAGCCCGACCGCGGCCGTGCCGTTCCGCGACGAGATCGGCGGGCGCGGCTCAGCCGCCAGCCCCGACCCGACCGCTCCCAGCTACCGGCAGGAGGCGGAGTCCGCGGTGGCCGTCGTGGCGGAGGCCTTCGCGGCCTGGCCGGGGCGGGTGCGCACGCAGGTGCGCAGCGGGTCGGCCGCGGCGGAGATCGTCGAGGCCGCCGAGGAGTTCCAGGCGGACCTCATCGTCGTCGCCTCCGGGAGCAAGGGGTTGACCAAGACGGTGCTGCTCGGCTCGACGGCGATGCGGGTGCAGCACTCCGCGCCGTGCTCGGTGCTCGTCTGGCGTCCCACCCGCTGCTGAGGCCTGCGGGCAGCGCGGTCGGCGACGATGCTCGCCGCGGTGCCCGTGCCGAGCACCGTGAGCAGCCCCGCGGCGGCGAGGACGGCGGCCGTCGCCTCGGGCACGACGGCGCTGGCACCTGCGGCCACCGCGGCGATGACGGCCGCGGTGAAGGGAAGCGAGAGCTGGCCGGAGGTCCGGGCGAGCGGAAGGGCCGCCCGGTGCCCGCCCACCCACGCCTCCGGCGAGCTCTTCGTGGCGCGGGTGCGGATGCCGATGAGCGGGTCGGGCGTCGACCCCGTCGACGGCGCAGGCACGGGGCACGGCCCACAGGAGGACGCCGACCCCGAACAGCGCCGGGAGCACCGTCAGGGGGAGCACCAGCACGTCGTCCACCCCGGCGACCGTGCGCCCGATCACGTCCGCGGCCGGCGGACGCGGATCGGGCCCTTCGCGGTGTCGGGGTCGACGACGGCGCCGCCCTGCGTGATCTGCGCCCGCCCCGCCGCCACGAGCCTGCGCGCTGCCGCACGGGAGGGTTCCATGAGGTCGCGCCAGGCCTCCCCCTCCAGGCCCCGCTCGCCCGCGACGGCGCGGGCGGCCTCGGACGGGCAGACCGAGGACGACGACGATCGCGCGTCCAGCAGGCGCTCCAGCGACGCCTCGAGGGCGGCGTCGACGTCGGAGGCCGAGCCCGAGCGGGCGCGGCGCCGACAGGCGTCGGAGCAGTAGCGGACGCCCTCCCAGTCGCGCTCCCACTTCTTGCGCCAGGTGATGGTGCGGCCGCACACCGCGCACGGCTTGGTGGGCAGCTCGCTCTTCGCGCTGGTGCGGGACCCTCGGCTCACCCCTGCCCCAACGCCGGGAGCCTCCACGCCACTCCCGGACCCGGCAGCACCGCGCTGGCGGAGTCCAGGGCCAGGACCGAGCCCTCCCTGACCCTGGACTCCGCCAGGGCCGGGCGCACTCGCGCAGACGGCGTCGTGCGCGCCCGCTCTCATCGTCGTCCCCACCAGGAGGCTGGGGGGATCTGGTTCCAGTCCCCCGTCGGCCCGGGGTGGCCCCGGTCCCGCAGGAGCAGACCAGGGCCGCCCCGTGCCACTCCGAGGGAGCGGCGCAGGGCGGCCCTGTGCGGGACACGGGTGCGTCAGCGGGCGGCAGAACCCTCGACGTAGTCGTCGTCCTTGGTCTCGACCCAGCTCATGAGCTTGCGCAGCTCGGCACCGGTCTTCTCCAGCTGCGTGCCCTGCTGCTCCTCGCGGAACTTCTTGAACTCCGGCGCGCCGGCGTCCTGGTCCTCGATGAAGCGGCGAGCGAACTCGCCCTTCTGGATGTCGGTGAGGACGTCCTTCATGCGGGCCTTCACCGAGGCGTCGATGACGCGCGGGCCGGAGACGTAGTCGCCGTACTCGGCGGTGTCGGACACCGACCAGCGCTGCTTGGCCAGGCCGCCCTCGTACATGAGGTCGACGATGAGCTTGAGCTCGTGGAGGCACTCGAAGTAGGCGACCTCGGGCTGGTAGCCCGCCTCGACGAGGGTCTCGAAGCCGGCCTGCACCAGCGCGGACGCGCCGCCGCACAGCACGGCCTGCTCGCCGAACAGGTCGGTCTCGGTCTCCTCGGTGAAGGTGGTCTTGATCCCACCGGCGCGCAGGCCGCCGATGCCCTTGGCGTAGGACAGCGCGAGCGGCCAGGCCTTCCCGGACGCGTCCTGCTCCACGGCCACGATCACCGGGACGCCACGGCCCTCGGCGTACTCGCGGCGCACGAGGTGGCCCGGGCCCTTGGGGGCGACCATGGCGACGTCGACGTCGGCCGGGGGCTTGATGTAGCCGAAGCGGATGTTGAAGCCGTGGCCGAAGAAGAGCGCCTTGCCGGCGGTCAGGTGCGGCTCGACGGACTCGGCGTACACGTGGCGGGCCACGTGGTCCGGCACCAGCAGCATGATGACGTCGGCCCACTTCGAGGCCTCGGCCGGCGTGGTGACGGTCAGGCCCTCGGCCTCGGCCTTGGCGCGGCTCTTGGAGCCCTCGGCCAGGCCGACCTGCACCTCGACGCCGGAGTCGCGCAGCGACAGCGAGTGGGCGTGGCCCTGGCTGCCGTAGCCGATGACCGCGACCTTGCGGCCCTGGATGATCGACAGGTCGGCGTCGTCGTCGTAGAACATCTCAGCCACGGTGGCTGTCACTCCTTCAGTAGGGATGTGTCGGGAAGTCTGGCGGACGGGCATCAGGCGCTGCCCGGTGCCCTAGGCGCTGCGCAGCGCCCGGTCGGTGATGGAGCGCGAACCGCGGCCGACGGCCACGACGCCCGACTGGACGATCTCGCGCACGCCGAACGGGTCGAGGACCTTGAGCAGCGCCGCGTTCTTCTCGGGCGCGCCGATGGCCTCGATGGTCATGGCCTCGGGGGCGACGTCGACGACGGCCGCCCGGAAGACGTTGACCACGTCCAGCACCTGGCCGCGGGTGGTGGCGTCGGCGCGGACCTTGACCAGGAGCACCTCGCGCTGGACCGAGGTCTCCGGCTCCAGCTCGACCACCTTGAGGACGTTCACCAGCTTGTTGAGCTGCTTGACGACCTGCTCCAGCGGGGAGTCCTCGACGTCGACCACCACGGTGATGCGCGAGAGCGCCGGGTGCTCGGTGGGCCCGACGGCGAGGGAGTGGATGTTGAACGCGCGGCGCGCGAAGAGCGAGGCGACGCGCGCCAGGACGGCGGGCTTGTCCTCCACGAGCACCGACAGGGTGTGGCGCGTGGTCGAGCTGCCGGTGCTGCTGGCGTTGCTGCTGGCGGTGAGCGCGCTCATCGGGCGGTTCCGTTCATCTCCAGGCCGGTCTCAGGGTCCTGCTCCTCGCGGTCCCAGACGGGCGAGAGGCCGCGGGCGTACTGGATGGCGTCGTTGGAGACGCCGGCGGCGACCATCGGCCACACCATCGCGTCCCGGTGGACCACGAAGTCGACGACGACGGGCCGGTCGTCCACGCTCATCGCCTTGTCGATGACGGCGTCCAGGTCGGACGGGTCCTCGCAGCGCAGGCCCACGCAGGCGTACGCCTCGGCGAGCTTGACGAAGTCGGGGACGCGCTGGCCCTTGGCCCTGCCCACACCGGTGTGCAGGTCGGTGTTGGAGTAGCGGCCGTCGTAGAACAGCGTCTGCCACTGCCGGACCATGCCGAGGCTGGAGTTGTTGATGACCGCCACCTTGATCGGGATGCCCTCGATCGCACAGGTGGCCAGCTCCTGGTTGGTCATCTGGAAGCAGCCGTCACCGTCGATGGCCCACACGGTGGACCCGGGGCTCCCGACCTTGGCGCCCATCGCCGCGGGCACCGAGTAGCCCATGGTCCCCAGACCGCCGGAGTTCAGCCAGGTGTTGGGGTTCTCGTACTTGATGAACTGGGCGGCCCACATCTGGTGCTGGCCGACGCCGGACGTGAAGATCGTCTCGGGTCCGCTGATCTCGCCCAGGCGCTGGATGACCTTCTGGGGGCTCAGCGAGCCGTCGTCCGGCTCGTCATAGCCGAGGGGGTAGGTGGTGCGCATCTCGTCGAGCTGGCGCCACCACCCCGCCAGGTCGGCGCGCCGGCCCGCGGTGTGCTCGGCCTCCAGGGCCGGGACGAGGTCGGAGATGACCTCCTTGGCGTCTCCGACGATCGGGACGTCCGCGCGGCGGTTCTTGCCGATCTCCGCCGGGTCGATGTCGGCGTGGACGACGGCCGCGCCCGGGGCGAAGCTCGAGAGCAGCCCGGTGACGCGGTCGTCGAAGCGGGCGCCCAGGCTGACGATGAGGTCGGCGCGCTGCAGCGCCGTCACCGCGGCGACGGTGCCGTGCATGCCGGGCATGCCGAGGTTGGCCGGGTGGGAGTCGGGCAGGGCGCCGCGGGCCATCAGGGTGGTGACCACGGGCGCTCCGGAGAGGTCGACCAGGCGCCGCAGCTCGGCGGAGGCGCCGGAGCGGATGACGCCGCCGCCGACGTAGAGCACCGGGCGCTTCGCCTCGGCGATCATCCGGGCCGCCTCGCGGACCTGCTTGGCGTGGGGACGCGTGGTCGGGTGGTAGCCCGGCAGGTCCAGCTCGGCCAGCGAGGTGGGCCAGGAGAACGTCGTCATCGCCTGCTGGGCGTCCTTGGTGACGTCGACGAGCACCGGCCCGGGGCGGCCCGTCGAGGCCAGGTGGAAGGCCTCGGCGATGACCCGCGGGATGTCGGCCGGGTCGGTCACGAGGTAGTTGTGCTTGGTGATCGGCTGGGTGATGCCGACGATGTCCGCCTCCTGGAAGGCGTCGGTGCCGATCGCCTTGGAGGAGACCTGCCCGGTCACCGCGACCATCGGCACCGAGTCCATGTGGGCGTCGGCGATGGCGGTGACGAGGTTGGTGGCGCCCGGCCCCGACGTCGCCATGCAGACCCCGACCCGGCCGGTGGCGGCGGCGTAGCCCTGGGCGGCGTGACCAGCGCCCTGCTCGTGGCGCACGAGCACGTGGCGCAGCTTCGTCGAGTCGAGCAGCGGGTCGTAGGTGGGCAGGATCGCCCCGCCCGGGAGGCCGAAGACGACCTCCGCCCCGGCGCTCTCGAGGGAGCGCACGAGGCTCTGCGCGCCTGTCATGCGCTCGCCCTGCGGGGCGGCGGCGCCCTCCGTGCTGGCGGTGCTCATCGGTCCTCCTGGTGCTGCGGTGCTGCTGGTCCGGCGTGGACGCGGTGCCGGTGTGCTGGCTGGCGGTGCGAG
The DNA here is from genome assembly GCF_008041935.1 of Quadrisphaera setariae. NCBI lineage: Bacteria > Bacillati > Actinomycetota > Actinomycetes > Kineosporiales > Kineosporiaceae > Quadrisphaera > Quadrisphaera setariae. The sequence continues at coordinate 183,711 of NZ_VKAC01000009.1, read as the reverse complement.
CAGCCCGGCACTCGTTCCCGCCGGGCATGGAAAGACCCTCCGGCCCGAAGGCTCCGGAGGGTCGCGCGCGGCAGGACGTCGACGACGGCGTCAGCTCGCGCGCTGCGCGAGTACGACGACGAGGGTGCCCATGCCGCGAGAGTAGACCCCTCGAGCGCGCCCTGTCAGCCACCGGGACGGTCCGTCTCATTCCTTGAGACGGACCGTCCCGGTGGCTGAGCCACGAGGGCGGTCAGGCGAGGACGGCGCCGCCGCTGGCCGACCCCACGAGCTTGGTGTACTTCGCGAGCACGCCACGGGTGTAGACCGGGGGCAGCGGCGCCCAGCCCTCGCGGCGGGAGGCCAGCTCGGCCTCGTCGACCAGGACGTCGAGGGTCTTGTTCTTGACGTCGAGGCGGATGCGGTCGCCGTCGCGCACGAACGCGACCGGACCGCCGTCCACGGCCTCCGGCGCGACGTGGCCCACGCACAGGCCGGTGGTGCCGCCGGAGAAGCGGCCGTCGGTGAGGAGCAGCACGTCCTTGCCGAGGCCCGCACCCTTGATGGCGCCGGTGATGGCGAGCATCTCGCGCATGCCCGGGCCGCCCTTGGGGCCCTCGTAGCGGATGACGACGACGTCACCGGCGGTGATGGTCCCGTCCTCCAGGGCGTCCATCGCGGCGCGCTCGCGGTCGAAGACGCGGGCGGTGCCCTCGAAGACGTCGGACTCGAAGCCCGCCGACTTCACCACGGCACCGCCGGGGGCGAGCGACCCGTGGAGGATCGTGATGCCGCCCGTGGGGTGGATGGGGTTCTCGAGCGCCCGCAGCACCTTGCCGTCCGGGTCCGGCGGGGCGATGTCGGCGAGGTTCTCGGCCATCGTCTTGCCGGTGACGGTCATGACGTCGCCGTGGAGCAGGCCCGCGTCGAGCAGGGCGCGCATCACCACCGGGACGCCGCCGATCCTGTCGACGTCGGTCATGACGTGCTGTCCGAAGGGCTTGACGTCGGCCAGGTGCGGCACGCGGGAGCCGACCCTGTCGAAGTCGGCGAGGGTGAGGTCCACCTCGGCCTCGTGCGCGATCGCCAGCAGGTGCAGCACGGCGTTCGTGGAGCCGCCGAAGGCCATGACCACCGAGATGGCGTTCTCGAACGCCTCCTTGGTCATGATGTCGCGGGCGGTGATGCCCTTGGCGAGCATCTCCACCACGGCCTGGCCGGAGCGGCGGGCGAAGCCGTCGCGGCGGCGGTCGGTGGCCGGCGGGGCCGCCGAGCCGGGCAGGCTCATGCCCAGGGCCTCTGCCGCGCTCGCCATGGTGTTGGCGGTGTACATGCCGCCGCAGGCGCCCTCGCCCGGGCAGATCGCCTTCTCGATGGCGGTGACGTCCTCGCGGCTCATCAGTCCGCGCGAGCAGGCGCCCACGGCCTCGAACGCGTCGATGATCGTGACCTGCTTCTCGGTGCCGTCCGAGAGCTTGGCGAAGCCCGGCAGGATCGACCCGGCGTAGAGGAACACGCTGGCCAGGTCGAGGCGGGCGGCCGCCATGAGCATGCCCGGCAGCGACTTGTCGCAGCCGGCCAGCAGCACCGAGCCGTCGAGGCGCTCGGCCTGCATGACGGTCTCCACGGAGTCGGCGATGACCTCGCGGCTCACCAGGGAGAAGTGCATCCCCTCGTGGCCCATGGAGATGCCGTCGGAGACGGAGATGGTGCCGAACTCCAGCGGGTAGCCCTGGGCGGCGTGCACGCCGTCCTTGACGGACTTGGCGAGCCGGTCCAGGGAGAGGTTGCAGGGGGTGATCTCGTTCCACGACGAGGCCACGCCGATCTGCGGCTTGGCGAAGTCGTCGTCGCCGAGGCCGACGGCACGGAGCATGCCGCGGCTGGCGGTGGCCTCGAGCCCGTCGGTGACCTGGCGGGAGCGGGGCTTCATGTCGGCCTGGGTCATGCCCGCGATCCTACGGTCCCGTAGGGAGCGCCCCCACCGGCCCCGAGGGCCGTCCGGACGGCCCCGCCCGCGGACGTCAGCCGATCACCACGTTGAGCGGGTCCTGCCCCGCCACCAGCCGCTCGACCTGGGTGCGGAGCAGCTTCAGGGCCCGGGGCCGCATGGCCGTGGTGTTGCCGCCCACGTGCGGGGCGATGAGCACGTTCGGCGCCCCCCACAGCGGGTGGTCGGCGGGCAGCGGCTCGGGGTCGGTGACGTCGAGGGCGGCGTGCAGCCGCTCGGCGCGCAGCTCGGCCAGCAGCGCCTCGGTGTCGACGATGGGCCCGCGTCCCACGTTGACCACGAGCGCGTCGTCGGGGAGGGCAGCGAGGAAGGCGGCGTCGACCATGCCGCGCGTCGCGTCGGTGAGCGGCAGCCCGATGAAGACGACCTCGGTGGTGGGCAGCAGCTCGGGCAGCTCGTCGACGCCGTGCACCCGGCCCCGCTCGTCGCTGCGGGCCGTGGAGGCCACCCGGACGAGGTCGACCTCGAAGGGCTCCAGCCTGTCGGCGATGGCACCACCGATGCCGCCGGTGCCGAGCACGAGCACGCGGCGGTCGGCCAGGGCCCGGCGCTGCACCGGGCGCCAGGCCCCCTGCTCGGCGTCGCGCACGGCGTCGTCGAGGCCGCGCAGCTTGGCCAGCGCCAGGGCCAGGGCCAGCTCGGAGGTGGAGGCGTCGTGGATGCCCGCGCCGTTCGCCAGGCGCACCCCGTCGGGCAGGCGGTCGAGCAGGTTGTCGTAGCCCGCCGACGTCGTCTGCACCAGCCGCAGGGCGGGCAGCGAGGCCACGGTCTCCAGCGCGCCGGCCGGGTGCATGTACGGCAGCACCACGTAGGCGACGTGGTCGGCGTCGTCACCGAGGGCCTCGCGCGGGTCGGAGTCGACGTCCCACACGAGGCTGCGCACGCCGGCGGGCAGGTGCGGCGCGAGGGCCTCCTGCCAGTCGGTGTCGGGCAGGGTGATGAGCAGCGCGTCGGTCGTCTGGTCGGTCACGGGCACCCACCCTGTCAGGCCCCGACTGGCCCGGCGACCTGCACCGGGTGACCCTGGGGGATGGGCCGACGATCACCCGCCGGACGCGCGGGGCGCGCCGCGCCCGCCGTCCTGCTCGCCGCCGCGCTGGCGACCTCCGCCTGCTCCGGCCAGGACGCCGCGGCGCCGGCGCCGGTCTCCACCGAGCAGCTCCCCGCGCCGTCGTCGTCCTCGTCGTCCTCGGGCTCGGCGTCGGCGCCCTCCTCCGGGGTGGGCGGTCCGCCCGCGGCGCTGGCCGCGGGGCTCGCGCTGCGCGGGACGCCGCAGGCCGCGCAGGACGTCGTCACCGGGCTCGACGTGCCCTGGAGCACGGTCGTGATGCCCGACGGCAGCGCTCTGGTCAGCGAGCGGGACGCCGCGCGCGTGGTGCGGGTCTCGCAGTCCGGCACGGGCTGGCAGGCGCAGCAGGTGCCGGCCCCGGGACCGGGTGGGTCGGTGCCGGACGTGGAGCCCCGCGGGGAGGGCGGCCTGCTCGGTCTGGCCCTCTCCCCCGCCTTCGCCGAGGACGGCTACGTGTACGCGTACACGACCACGGCCACCGACGACCGCGTGGTGAGGATGCGGTACACCCCAGGCAGCGCGGACCCGTCGGCGCCGGGATCGCTGTCCGCCCCGGAACCGGTGCTCACGGGCATCGCCTCGGCCGCCGTGCACCACGGCGGCCGGCTGGCGTTCGGCCCCGACGGCATGCTCTACGTGACCACGGGCGACGCCAGCGCGCCCTCCACCGCCCAGGACCGCACCGCCCTCACCGGCAAGGTCCTGCGCCTCACCCCCGACGGGCAGCCGGCGCCGGGCAACCCGGTGGAGGGCTCGCCGGTGTGGACCTGGGGGCACCGCAACCCCCAGGGCATCGGGTGGGACGCGGCGGGCCGCATGTTCGCGGCGGAGTTCGGGCAGAACGCCCAGGACGAGCTCAACCTCCTCGAGCCGGGCCGCAACTACGGCTGGCCGCTCGTGGAGGGCGCGGTGGCCGGCCCGTCGGGCGGGCCCGAGGACGTCACCGACCCCGCCTTCACCGCTCCCCTGGTCACGTGGCGCACCGCCGACGCCTCCCCGAGCGGGCTGCTCGTCACGGGCGACGCGGTCTACGTGGCGGCCCTGCGCGGACAGGAGCTGTGGCGCGTCCCGCTGGACGACGGGCGCCTCGGTGAGCCGGAGCGGGTGGTCGACGGTGCGCACGGCCGGGTGCGCGACGTCGTCGCCGGCCCGGACGGCTCACTGTGGGTGCTGACCGACAACACCTCGCGCGGGCGCCCCGCTGCCGGCGACGACAGGCTCCTCCGCCTCCCGCTGGCCTGACTCCCGCTGGTCCGGCTCCCACTGGCCCGGGCCGGCGGTCGCGTCGACGGCCGGCCACAGGGCGCCGCGGGCGAGGTCCACGCCCAGGGCGGCGAGGCGGTCCAGCTGGGCCGGCTCGTCGACGCCGTCGGCGAGGACCTGCAGCCCGAGCCCGTGGGCGGCGTCCACCAGCGCCCGCGCCACCACCAGGCCGCTCGGCGCCTGCGCGGCGGCGACGGTGGCCGGGGGCAGGACGAACACGTCGACGGGCAGCGACGGCAGCTGCGGCAGGGAGGTGCCGCCACCGGCGTGCGGGGCCGCCACGGCCACGCGCACGCCCACCGCCGAGAGCCTGTCCAGGGCGCGGACCGCGCGGGCGTCGTCCTCCGCGATCCGGCCCGCGACCTCCACGACGAGGTCCCGGCACGGCGCGGCCGCCTCCCGCAGCGCGGCCTCGATCCGGGTCGGCCACGCGTCGTCGTGCAGCTGGTGGGCCTCGAGGTGCAGCCAGGCGCTCCCACCCGGGGTCGCAGCGAGCACGTCGACGGCCCGCTGCAGCGACCTCCGCGCCAGGGGCGCGTCCCAGCTGCGGCGACGGGCCACGTCGAGCACCTCGTGGGGCGGGACGTCAGGGGCGAGACCCAGGAGCACCCGGTGGCCGACCACCCTCCCCGAGGCGATGTCGAGCGCGGGCTGCTCGCGCGCCACGAGCCCGCGGCCGGTGGCCAGCGCGGGCCCCAGCAGCCCGACCACCTCGCGCTCGCGCGCAGCCCGTCCCGCCACCTCGTCGTGCCGCACCACCCGGTCGCGACCGCGGCGCTTGGCCTCCTGCATCGCGGCCGAGGCCCGCGAGACGACGGCGAGGGCGTCGACGGTCTCGCGCAGGTCGGCGCGCTCGCCCATGACCACGCCCACGCTCGCAGAGACCCTCACCCCGGCCACGCCCGGCACCTCCTGCGCGCAGTCGCGCACGAGGTCGGCGAGGCGGTCCGCGGCGGCGAGCACCACCGGCTCCGCGGCGGGCAGGACCAGCGCGAACTCGTCCCCTCCCAGGCGCGCGGTGACGGCGCCGGGACTGGCCCGGCGCAGAGCGCGCGCGACGGCCACGACGAGCTGGTCTCCGGTGGCGTGGCCGAGCACGTCGTTGACGCGCTTGAAGCCGTCGAGGTCGACGACGACGACGCCGATGGGGCCGCTCGACGAGGCCAGGTCCGCCAGCGCGGCGGCGAGCGCCCGCCGGTTGAACAGACCCGTGAGGGGGTCGAGGTCCGCGGCGGCGCTGAGGGCGGCCACCTGCCGGACCCGCTGCCTCTGGAGGACGAGCTCCCGCGCGGTGCAGGCGAGCAGGAGCAGCACGAGGAGCACCGCGCTGGTGGCGTCGACGCCGCGCCCCCTCAGCACCACCTCGAGCACCGCGGCACCGCCGCACAGCGCCAGCGCGGCGACGGTGGCCACGGAGGCTGCGGCCTCCGTGCTGACCTCCGGCCGCGGGCGCGGCCGCCGGACCGCGAACAGCGCCGCCGCCACGAGCGGCCAGGCCGACGAGAGCAGCGCGCCCTGCAGCCAGGTCGGCAGGGTCACGTCCTGCAGGACGGCCGCCGAGTACGCCAGGTCACCGGTGACGATCATCGCGACGGCCAGCGCGAGCAGGGCCGCACCCCGGTCCCGGGTCACCACGACGAGCTGGACGACGAGGGCCAGGATGACCAGCTCCAGCAGCTGGACGGCCACCGAGGCGGCCACCGTGGCGGTGTCCGCGTGCACGTCGGTGAAGGCGATCCGCCAGAAGAGCAGGCCCACCGCGACCGCCACGACACCGACGTCGGCGAGCACCCGCGGCAGGCGGCCCGCCGGCCCGGCGGGCCGAGGCACCAGCAGCAGCACCGCGAACCAGCCCGGGGCGGCGAGGAAGGAGATGAGGTCACCGGCGGCGGGGAACGCCAGCACTCCGGAGACGGATGCCTTCTCCACGGCGAGGACCAGCTGGCCGACCCCGTACGGCAGCGCCAGCCAGAGGCCGCACGTGCGCCAGCGCCGCGAGAGGCCGGCGCTGCGCGGCGCCAGCAGCACGGCGACGGCGGCCAGGGAGGCCCACAGGCCGGTGAGCGCGATGCCCACGACGTCCGCGCGGCCGGTCCCGGTCACCCCCAGGGCCGCGACCACCACCAGCGAGGCGGCGCTCACGACGACGGCGACGCGCACCGAGACCCACCAGGGCGTCACGAGGCGGCCGCCAGCCGTCGAGCGGAGGCCTCGAGGTGCGCCGCGAGCTCCTCGGGGGGCAGCGCCCTGGACCACAGCCACCCCTGCCCCAGGGCGATGCCGAGCTCGCTGACCATCTGCGCCTGCGCCTGGTCCTCGATGCCCTCGGCGATGACGTGGAGGTCCATCGCGCGGCTCACGGACGCGACGGCGGCGAGCAGGGCCCGCGAGCGCTCGCTGCACGAGGCCGCGACGACGAGCGACCTGTCGACCTTGACGTAGGTGACGGGCAGCCTCTCGAGGTAGCCCAGGGAGGAGAAGCCGGTGCCGAAGTCGTCGATGGCCAGCGCCACACCGGCGGCGTCGAGCTCCAGCAGCGTGCGGAAGCCGGGGTCGTCCCGAGCCACGAAGAGCGACTCGGTGACCTCCACGGTGATGAGCTCCAGCGGCACGCCCCGGCTGGCGGCGGTGGCGCGCAGCTGGTCGGTGTAGTCGGGCCGGCGCAGCTCGTGCACCGAGGCGTTGACCGCGACCCGCAGCCGTCGCTCGACGCAGCCGGCCGCCACGAAGGCGTCCAGACCGCGCTGCAGGACCGACGTCCCGAGCTGGTGGACCAGGCCGGTGGACTCCGCCAGCGCAACGAACTCGTCGGGCTGCACGTGCCCGAGGTCGGGGTCGTGCCAGCGGGCGAGCAGCTCCACACCGGCGGTGCACCCGGTGGCGATGTCCACCACCGGCTGCAGGTGCGCCACCACGCCGTCGTGGGCCAGGGCGCTGCGCAGTGCGGCGGTCACCAGCTGCTGGCGCTGCGAGCTCGCCGCCATGGCCGCGTCGTGGACGGCGATGCCGCCGTCGTGGGTCTTCTTGGTGGCGCGCAGCGCCGCGGACGCGTCGGCGAGGACCGCGGTCGGGTCGGAGGCGCCGGGGCGCGCCTCGGCCACCCCTGCGCTGGCGCTGAGCGGGACGGCGCCAGGAACCGCAGCGGTGACGACGGCGTCCAGGGCCGCCTGCGCACACGCCGCGCCGGCCGCTGAGTCGCCGGGGCCGCGGAGCACGAACTGGTCACCGCCGAGGCGGTGGACGGTCCACCCGGCGGGGACGGCCTCGCGCAGCGCCTGGGCCACCACGCGCAGCGCCTCGTCGCCGCGGGCCGCGCCGAGCTGGACGTTGTACTCGTAGAAGGAGTCGATGCCGAGCTCCACCGCCACGGTGCTGCCGCGGCCCGGCTGCCCGTGCTCCCGCTGCACCGACTCCAGCAGGTCGTGCCGGTTGGGCAGACCCGTGAGGCCGTCGGTGCGGACCTGGCGCTCGAGGTCGGCGACGAGGGCGGAGCGCTCCCGGCGGGCGACGAGCTCGCGCAGGCAGCCCACGACCACCACGACGCCCACGAGCGTCCCGCTCACACCGTCGAGGTACCGACCGCCAGGGCCAGCGGTGATGACGACGGCGCCGACGACGGACGACGACACCGCGAGGGCCACCAGGAACCCACCCGCCACGAGTCGTGCGCCCGCCAGGGCGAGGACCGCCGCCGCGACCGCCGTGCACCCCGCGACGACGGCGGCTGCGACGAGCGCGAGCAGCCAGAGCCGGCCCGGCACGGACGGCAGGGCCGGCTGCACGCGGACCAGCCACAGGACCAGCGCCGCGGCGGCGCCGACGGCGAGGGCGTCGAGCCAGGAGGCCCGGCGCACCTCGCCGTCGCTCGTCCGTGCAGTGCTCACGGGAGTGTTGTCGGTCTCCCGGTAGGGGGCCTTGACCCCTCAGGCGTCTGCGGCGACCCGCTCCAGGACGAGCTCGCGCACGCGGGCGGCGTCCGCCGACCCGCGCGTGGCCTTCATGACGGCGCCGACGATGGCACCCGCCGCCTGCACCTTGCCGTCGCGGATCTTGCCCGCGACGTCGGGGTTGGCGGCGAGCGCCTCGTCGACGGCGGCGAGCAGCGCGCCGTCGTCCGAGACCACCGCGAGGCCGCGGGCGTCCACCACCTGCTGCGGGTCGCCCTCGCCGTCCAGCACGTGCTCGAGCACCTGCCGGGCCAGCTTGTCGTTGAGCCCGCCGCCGTCCACCAGCGCCTGGAGCTGGGCCACCTGCGCCGGGGTGACCGGGAGGTCCTCCAGGGAGGTCCCGCGGGTGTTCGCCGCGCGGCTGAGCTCACCGGTCCACCACTTGCGGGCGGCCGCGGCGGGCGCGCCGTGGGCGACGGTGGCCTCGACGAGGTCGAGCGCGCCGGCGTTGAGCAGGTCGCGCATGTCGAGGTCGGTCAGCCCCCACTCCCCCTGGAGGCGGCGGCGACGGGCGGCCGGGGGCTCCGGCAGCGCCGCGCGCAGCTCCTCCACCCAGGCCGGGTCCGGGGCGACCGGCACCAGGTCGGGCTCGGGGAAGTAGCGGTAGTCCTCGGCGTCGGACTTCACGCGGCCCGACGTGGTCAGGCCGGTGTCCTCGTGCCAGTGACGGGTCTCCTGCACCACCGAGCCGCCGGACAGCAGCACCGCGGCCTGGCGCGACACCTCGTAGCGCACCGCGCGCTCCACCGAGCGCAGGGAGTTGACGTTCTTGGTCTCGGTGCGGGTGCCGAGCTCGGCGTCCGGGGCGTCGCGCAGGGAGAGGTTGACGTCGCAGCGCATCGAGCCCTGCTCCATCTTCACGTCCGAGACGTCCAGGCCCCGGAGCAGGTCGCGCAGGGTGGCCACGTAGGCGCGCGCCACCTCCCCGACGCGGTCACCGGCGCCCGTGATGGGGCGCGTGACGATCTCGATGAGCGGGATGCCCGCGCGGTTGTAGTCCACCAGCGAGTACTCGGCGCCGTGGATGCGCCCGGTGGCGCCGCCGACGTGCGAGGACTTGCCCGTGTCCTCCTCCATGTGCGCCCGCTCGACCTCCACCCGGTGCGTGAACGCCGGCAGCGAGCCGTCCTCGGAGGCGGGGACCTCCACGTCCAGCCAGCCGTCGAACGCGATCGGCTCGTCGTACTGGCTGGTCTGGAAGTTCTTGGGCATGTCCGGGTAGAAGTAGTTCTTCCGCGCGAACCGGCACTCCGCCGCGATGGAGCAGTTCAGCGCCAGCCCGATCCGGACGGCGGACTCCACGGCCTTGGCGTTGAGCACCGGCATCGAGCCGGGAAGGCCCAGCGAGGTGGGGTCGACCTGGGTGTTCGGCTCCGCGCCGAACTCGGTGGGCGCGCCGCTGAACATCTTCGTGGCGGTGTTCAGCTCGACGTGCACCTCGAGGCCCACCACGGGGTCGAAGCGCGCGACGGCGTCGTCGTAGGCGATGAGGTCTGAGCTGGTGCTCATGCGGAGGCTCCGGCGGTGGTCGCGGCGGGGGTCCCGGGTGTCGGGGCGGGCGTCCAGGCGGGGATGCGGTCGAGCAGCGACCCCTCCCACGCGGCGTGCAGGCGCGCCTCGAGGGCGCCGCCCACGCGGTAGAGGCGCGCGTCCTCGCGGACGGGCGCGAGCAGCTGCAGGCCGACCGGCAGACCGTCCTCGGGCGCCAGGCCCACCGGCAGGCTCATGCCGGGGATGCCCGCGAGGTTGGCGGGGATGGTCGCGACGTCGCCGCGGTACATCGCCAGCGGGTCGTCGAGCTTCTCCCCCAGCCGGAACGCCGTGGTGGGAGCGGTCGGGCTGACCAGCACGTCCACCTCGGCGAAAGCGGCGGCGAAGTCGCGCTGGACCAGCGTGCGGATCTTCTGCGCGCTGCCGTAGTAGGCGTCGTAGTAGCCGCTGGACAGCGCGTACGTGCCCAGGATGATGCGGCGCTTGGCCTCGGCGCCGAACCCCCTGGCGCGCGTGGCGGCCATGACCTGCTCCGCCGTGACGTCCGCGCCGTCCGGCACCACCCGCAGGCCGTACCGCATGCCGTCGTAGCGGGCGAGGTTGCTGCTCGCCTCGCTGGGGAGGATGAGGTAGTACGCGCCGAGCGCGTGCTCGAGGTTGGGGCAGCTGACCTCCACCACCTCGGCGCCGGCGTCCCGCAGCTGGTCGAGCGCCTCGGCGAACCGCTGCAGCACCCCGGGCTGGAAGCCCTCGGCGTGCCCGGTGCCGCCCAGCTCGGCCACCACGCCGACGCGCACGCCGGTCAGGTCGCCCCGGGCTCCTTCGCGGGCGGCGGCCACCACGGCGGGCACGGGGTCGGTCAGGGAGGTGGAGTCGCGCGGGTCGTGCCCGCCCATCACCTCGTGCAGCAGCGCCGTGTCGAGCACGGTGCGGGCGCACGGGCCGCCCTGGTCGAGGCTGCTGGCCAGGGCGATGAGGCCGTAGCGCGAGACGCCGCCGTACGTGGGCTTGACGCCGACGGTGCCCGTCACGGCCGCCGGCTGGCGGATGGAGCCGCCGGTGTCGGTGCCGGTGGCCAGGGGCGCCTCGAAGGCCGCCAGAGCGGCAGCCGAGCCACCGCCGGAGCCGCCGGGGATGCGGTCCGCGGCCCACGGGTTGCGGGTGGGCCCGAAGGCGGAGTGCTCCGTGCTCGACCCCATGGCGAACTCGTCCATGTTGGTCTTGCCGAGGGTCACCAGCCCCGCGGCGCGCATCTTCTCGACGACGGTCGCGTCGTAGGGCGGGACCCAGCCCTCGAGCATGCGGGAGCCCGCGGTGCTCGGCATGCCGCGGGTGACCATGACGTCCTTGACGGCGACCGGCACGCCGGCGAGGGCGTGCAGCTCGTCACCGCGCGCGCGGGCGGCGTCCAGCTCCGCGGCGCGTGCGAGAGCGCCCTCGGCGTCGACGTGGAGGAAGGCGTGGACGCCGGACTCGACGGGCCCGTCGACCTCGGAGATCCGGTCGAGGTGGGCCTGCGTGAGCTCGACGGAGCTCACCTCGCGGGCGGCGAGCGCCTGCGCCATCGCGGAGGCGTCCAGGCGGGTGAGGTCGCTCATGCCTCCTCCCCCAGGATGCGCGGCACGCGGAACTTGTCGTCCTCGGCCTCGGGGGCCGCGGCGAGCGCGTCGGCGGCGGTGAGGACGCCGCTGACGACGTCGGGCCGGGTCACGTTGACCAGCGGCACCGGGTGGCTGGTGGCGGGCACCGGCTCACCGGTGGCGCGCTCAGCGGCCGCGACGGCACCGGTGACCGAGGCCACCGCGTCGACGATCGCGGTCAGCTGTTCGGCGAGGTGGTCGAGCTCGGCGTCGGGCATGTCGATGCGGGCCAGCCGCGCGAGGTGCGCGACCTCCTCGCGGGGCAGGGCGGGCATGGGAGCCGAGTCTAGGAGGGTCGCCGGGCCCCGGGTGCTGGACGTCGTGCGCTGGTCGCCCAGGAGACCCGCGCCCCGGGCTGCGAGGTGCGGGTCTCCGGGGCGTCCGGAGCGGGCGTCAGGACTGCTGGTCGCCCTGGTGCTCGCCCTGGTGCTCGCCCTGGTGCTCGCTCGGCTGCTCGGAGCTGGCCTGCTCAGCGGGCTGCCCAGAGCTGACCTGCTGAGCGGGCTGCTCGGAGGTGACCTGCTCGGGCTGGTCGGCGTCGGAGACGCCGGCCGGAGCCGCCTCGGTGGCAGCGGCCTCGTCGGAGGCGGGGGCGGTCGTCGCCGCGGCGGCGCGGGGACGACGGGTGCGGGTGCCCGTGCCAGCGGTCCCGGTGCTGCGACGGGTGCGGGTGGTGCGCGGCGGGGTGTCGGCGGCCTCCCCCTCAGGGGTGTCGACGACGACGCCGGGCTCGCCCGTGCCCGTGCCGGCGGCCGCAGCGCTGGTGCGGCGGGTGCGGGTGCCCGTGGCTCGCGGCGCGCGGGGCGTCGTGGTGCGGGTGCCCGTGGCGCGGGTGCGGCGCGTCGGTGCGGGCGCCTCGGACGCTGCCGCCGGCTCGGCCGGGGTCTCAGCCGAGGCCTCGACCGGAGCCTCAGCGTCCGCGGTCGGCTCCGCGGGCGCCTCGACGGCTGCGGGCTCGGAGGCAGGCGCCTCGACGGGCTCGAGGGCCTGGGCGTCGGCGGCGGTCGCAGCGTCGGCGGAGCCCTGGCGACGGGCGGCCTTGCGGGCCAGCTGCTCGTGCTCGCGGCGGGCCTCGTCGGCGGCGACGTCAGCGGCGTGGGCGGCCTTGTCGGCCTTCTTCGCCTTGGTGCTGAGGTCGGCGAGCGACTTCTTCGCCTTCTCCAGCCCCTTCTCGGCCGCGGCGAGGGCGGCGCGAGCGTCCTTGCGGGCTGCCTTCGCGGCCTGGACGGCGGCGGACGCCTCGTCGCGCCGGCTGGCGGCGACGTCGCGGCGGTCGGCCGTGTCCGCCTTCGCCGCCGTGGTGCGCTCCAGCTCGGCCTGGGCGGCGCGGAGGCGCCCAGCCAGGCTCGCAGTGGCGCTCTTCTTCGACGTCGTGCTCGACGCCTTCTTCGACTGCTTCGACTTCTTGGCCATGGTCCGCCTTTCTACCCCTTGTGACCTGCAGCGTCACCTCGGGGCACCCGGTGGGCCCAGTGCGCGGTGAGGTGGCCGCCCAGGCGCGTCGTGGCGTCGCCCCGGGCGGCGTCGAGCTGGGTCCGGGTGAGGAACAGGGCCCCGGTGAGGTCCGCGCCGCGGACGTCGGCGCCGCGCAGGTCCGCTCCGAGCAGGTCAGCGCGCCGCAGGTCCGCACCGCGCAGGTCGGCGCCCAGCAGGAGGGCTCCCCGCAGGTCGGCGCCGCGCAGCCGCGCACCGCGCCATCGCAGACCCGACAGGTCCGCGCCGCGGTGCCTGGCGGTGCGGCCGGGCACCTCGGCGCGCAGCGCGCGACTGGCGTGCTCCAGAACAGGCCCGGCAGCGCGGCGCTGCTCGCCGACGTCCACCGCGGACAGCTCGCTGCGACCGGCCCCGGCCAGGCCCTCCACGCGGACCCGCAGGTCCGCCACCTGGTCGCGCAGCACACCGGGCCGCAGGAGCGACTCCGCCTCCTCGAGGTGCCACAGCACCTCGTGGAGGCCGCGCAGCGCCGCCAGCACGCCCGGCAGGTCCGGGGCCTCGGACAGCAGCTCAGCCGGTGCCGGCGGTCCTCCGGGTCGCTGCCCGAACACCACCTGCACGGCGCGCTGGCCGGCGCCGAAGCAGTCGAAGGCCACGCACCCGGGGAACCCGCTGGGCACGAGCCGGTCGTGGATGCCGCACCGCGCGTCGGCGCGCAGGTTCGGGCACGGCGTCCCGGCGGGCTTGTCGACGGCGAAGTCGGCCGAAGCGCTGAAGGCGGGCAGCACGCAGCACAGCGCCGCGCAGCGCGTGCAGTCGGCCCGGAGGTGCTCGCGCGAGCGGACGACCCGCTCAGGCACCGGCGTCCGCGGCTTCCCCGGTGGAGGCCTCGTCGTCCTCCTCGGCGGGCTCCTCCGCCGGAGGCGGCGGCCCGTCGGCGAGGAGGGCCTCGAACCCCTCCTCGTCGAGCACCGGCACGCCCAGCTGCTCGGCCTTGTCGGCCTTGCTCCCGGGGCTGTCGCCCACCACCACGAACGACGTCTTCTTCGAGACCGCCGACGACGCCTTGCCCCCGCGGGACAGGACCGCCTCCTTGGCCTCGTCGCGGCTGAACCTCGACAGCGACCCGGTGACGACGATCGTCAGGCCCTCGAGCGTCTTCTCGACGCCGGCGACCGGGGCGTCCTCCATCGACACCCCGGCGGCGGCCCAGGCGTCGACGACGGCCGCGTGCCAGTCCACGGCGAACCACTCCACCACCGCCTCGGCGATGGTGGGGCCGACGCCGTCGGCTGCGGCGAGCTCGTCCTGGGAGGCGGCGCGCAGGGCCTCCATCGACCCGAACCGCTGCGCGAGGGCCCGCGCGGCCGTCGGCCCGACGTGACGGATCGACAGGCCCACGAGCACGCGCCACAGCGGCCGGTCCTTCGCGGCGTCGAGGTTGGCGAGCAGCCGGGTTCCGTTGGCGTTGAGCACGCGCACGTCCCCCTCGCCCTTCTTGGGCGCGCGGGTGAACAGCGGCAGGGCCAGGAGGTCCTCGGCGGTGAGGGCGAACAGGCCTGACTCGTCGGGGAGCACCTGGTGGCCGTCGTCGTCCTTCTCCGTGAGCGCCGTGGCCGCCTCGTACCCCAGGGCCTCGATGTCGAAGGCGCCGCGCCCGGCCAGGTGGAAGACCCGCTCGCGCAGCTGCGCGGGGCAGGTGCGGGCGTTGGGGCAGCGCAGGTCGGCGTCGCCCTCCTTCTCGAAGCGCAGCTCGGTGCCGCACTCGGGGCAGTGGGTGGGCATCTCGAAGGCGCGCTCGGAGCCGTCCCGCAGGTCGACGACGGGGCCGACCACCTCGGGGATGACGTCGCCGGCCTTGCGCACCACCACGGTGTCGCCGATGAGCACGCCCTTGCGCACCACCTCGCTGCCGTTGTGGAGCGTGGCCAGCTGCACCGTGGAGCCGGAGACCTTGACAGGCTCCATGTGCGCGAAGGGGGTGACCCGGCCGGTGCGGCCGACGTTGACGCGGATGTCGAGGAGCCTGGTGGTGACCTCCTCGGGCGGGTACTTCCACGCGATCGCCCACCGCGGCGCGCGCGAGGTGGCGCCCAGGCGTCGCTGCTGGGAGACCTCGTCGACCTTGACCACCACGCCGTCGATCTCGTGCGCGATCGCGGCGGCGTCGTGGCGGTGCTCGCCGTAGTGGTCGATGTAGGCCTGGACCTCCTCCAGCGACTCCACCACCCGGAAGGCCGGGGAGGTGGGCAGTCCCCAGGAGCGCAGCAGCTCGTAGGTCTGCGACTGGCTGGCCGGCTCCAGGCCGCCGCGCACGCCCAGGCCGTGGACGATCATCGACAGCGGCCGGGAGGCGGTGACGCGGGGGTCCTTCTGGCGCAGCGACCCGGCGGCGGCGTTGCGCGGGTTGGCGAAGGGCGCCTTGCCGGCCTCGACGAGCGAGGCGTTGAGCGCCTCGAAGTCGGCCACGGGGAAGAACACCTCGCCGCGCACCTCGAACTGCTCCGGGAAGCTCGAGGGGTCGCCGGTGAGCTGCTGCGGCACCGCGTCGATGGTGCGGATGTTGTGCGTGACGTCCTCGCCCGTGCGCCCGTCACCGCGGGTGGCGGCCAGCACGAGCCGGCCCCGCTCGTAGCGGAGGTTCACGGCGAGGCCGTCGATCTTCAGCTCGCACAGCCAGCGCACGGGCGGGGCGTCCTCGCGGCCGTCGGACAGGTCCCGCTGGACGCGCGCCACCCAGGTGGCGAGCTCCTCGCCGCTGAAGACGTTGTCGAGGCTGAGCATGCGCTCGAGGTGGTCGACCGCGGTGAACTCGGTGCTGAAGGTCCCGCCGACCACCTGCGTGGGCGACTCGGGCACCCGGAGGTCGGGGTGGGCCTCCTCGAGGGCTTCCAGCCGGCGCAGCAGCGCGTCGAACTCACCGTCGGCCATGGTCGGGGCGTCGCGGACGTAGTAGGCGAAGCGGGCGTCGCGCACCCGCTCGGCCAGCTCGTCCCACTCGCGGCGCGCCTCCGGCGGGGCGCTGGGCAGGTCCTGCACGGCCCCCTGCACCGACTCCGGCGTCGTCTGGTCCGCCGTCTCCTGCTGGGTCACCCGCCCAGTCTGCCGAGGCCCACCGACAGCGCGAGCCGCACCCACCGGCTGCTACCGACGGCCACCCCGGCGGCGCAGCAGCACCGCCCCGAGCACCGCAGCGGTCACGGCGAGGTGGGCCACGACGAGCAGCTCGGCGCCCTCACCCGTCTGCACCGGCAGCCCGGTGGTGGCCGGGTCGCCGAGCAGCAGCCCGCTGACCGCGCCGAAGGCCAGGTGGAAGCCGACGCAGGCCCACACCGACCCCACCACCGACCGCACCAGCAGCAGCACCGTGCCGAGCGCCGCCAGCAGGACGGCGTGGGAGACCGGGTCCTGACCGGCGGGGGCGAAGGTCGCGGGCGGCACGGCCACGTCCATCCACTCCCCCAGCTGCGCGGTGGCCCAGACCGAGCACGCCGGAGCCGCCACGGCCGCCCCCGTCGTCACCAGGCCCGCCAGCCACCCGGGCAGGTGCCCGCGCAGGCCGCCGAAGACCCCGCCCCGCAGCGCCAGCTCCTGGGGCACCGCCTCCATCGCCGCGGCCAGCAGCAGCGCCACCACGAGCCACTGCACCAGCCGCCACGGGTCCACGCCGGTCACCGCGAAGCCCGCGGCACCGCCGGCCAGGTGGTCGGCGAGGAGCACCAGCCCCGCCGCGCCCAGCCCGACAGCCGCCCCGGCCAGCGCCAGCACCGGCCGCCGCAGAGCCAGCACGGACTGCCAGCGGGAGCGGCCGTGGGCGAGGAGCACCAGCGGCGCGGTCACCGAGAGGACGACGGCGGCCGGCACCGCGCGGGCGGCGTCGCCGGAGGCCCCGGCGTCGCGGGCGGCGGCGAGGGCGACCCCTGACAGCCCGAGGGCGAGGACGAGGGAGACCCAGGAGGCGGCGGCGCGGGCGAGGTCGCCCGTCAGCCGGTCTCCCGAGGAGCGAGCGGGTGGCACGGCTCCACCCTGCCGGGCGCGTCAGCCCTCGGCGTGCACCTCTCGCAGCGCGTCGGCCGCCGCCGCGAGGCGTCCGAGCGCAGCGGTGGCGGCGGCGGGCGAGAGCGCGGCGAGCCCGGTCGACGTGGTCACCACCACCTGGTCCAGCTGGGAGGCGGACAGGCCGAGCCGGTCCCAGGGACCGCGCACGGCGGCCAGCAGCGCGGAGACCTCCGGCAGCGGCGCCCCGCCCGCGAGGGCGGGCACGTCGAGCACGCCGAGGTGCAGCTCGTGGCCGGCCTCCAGCGCCTCGGCGAGCTCCTCCCACACGGCGCTGCTCAGCGGCCGGGACGGCGGCCCGGCCACCACGAGCGCGTCCGCCCCGGAGGTGCGCAGCAGCGGCCACGGCGAGGTCGAGGAGGACGACGACGCGCCGTCCTTCGAGGGCCCCGCGGGCGCCGTGCCACCTGCGCGCCCTGCGGGCGCCGTGCAGCGCAGCGCAGTCCTCACGCCCGCGGCGCGCAGGGCACCGGTGAGGTCGCGCAGGGCGTCGCGGGCGCGCTGCGCGTCGACGGCGCGCAGCCGGCCCCAGCCGCTGGCCGTGGGCACGCGGCCCTCGAGGACGGCGGTCAGCGACGGCTCGTCGACCTGCACCAGCAGCTGGGCGCCCGGCACGAGGCGCTGCACGTCGGCCGTGTGGCGCAGCAGCCCCTCCACGAGGGAGCCCAGCAGGTCGCGGGCGGCGCCATCGTCCACCACGGCCCGCTCCCCGCGCGGCAGCCAGACGGAGGCCGCCAGGCTCCACGGCCCCACCACCTGCAGCTTCAGGGGCCCGGTGTAGCCGTCGGCGGCCTCGGCGAGCGCGTCCAGGTCAGCGGTGCGCAGCGACGCGGCGCGCTGGGCGTCGCGGCCCGGGTGGTCGACCAGGCGCCAGCCGACGGGCTGGAGGTCCACGGGCATGTCCACGAGCAGAGCCGCGGTGCGCCCGGTCGGGTCGGCGCCCGGGCCGCGGGCCGGCAGCTCAGGGGCGAAGGGCAGGTGGTCCCCGCCCAGCTCGCCGAGGACGGCGCGGGCGGCCTCCAGGGGGTGCTCCCCCGGCCAGGCCCCGGTGGCGGTGGCTCTCATGCCCCCAGGGTCGCGTGCTCGGCGCGCACGGCCGCGGTGAGGGTGGCCGAGCCCACCACGCGGGTGCCGTCGTACAGGGCGAGCAGCTGCCCGGGGGCCACGCCGCGAACAGGCTCGTCGAGCCGCACGCGCACCGCACCGCTGGTCGGGCCGGACGCTTCGTCGTCGAGGCCCTCGAGACCACCGACCGACTCGACGGTGCAGGGCAGCTCGGCGCCGTGGGCGCGCACCTGGGCCCCCAGCCGCTGGCCCGCGGCGGGAGCCGGACCGCACCACACGACGCCGTCGCCGGTGAGCACGTCGACGTCGAGCTCGTCGGCGGAACCGACCACCACGCGCCGATCGGCCACCGACACCGACAGCACGTAGCGCGGCTTGCCGTCGGCGGCGGGCACGCCCAGGCGCAGGCCACGGCGCTGCCCCACGGTGTACCCGGCGGCGCCGTCGTGGGTCCCCACCTGGCGGCCGGAGCTGTCCACCACCTCACCCGGCTGCGTCGCGGCCGGCTCGACGGCGGGCAGGCGGGAGCCCAGCCAGGCGCGGGTGTCGCCGTCGGGCACGAAGCAGATGTCGGTGCTGTCGGGCTTGTCCGCCAGCGCCAGGCCGCGCGCGGCGGCCTCGGCGCGGACCTCGTCCTTGCTCGCGGCGGTGCCCAGCGGGAACAGCGCGGTGGCGAGGCGCTGCGGCGGGAGCACGGCGAGCACGTACGACTGGTCCTTGGCGAGGTCGTGGCTGCGGTGCAGCTCGCGGCCGCCGGTGCTCGTGCCGGGCCCGTCGGCGATCCGGGCGTAGTGGCCGGTGGCCACGGCGTCGAAGCCCAGCGCCAGCGCCCGGTCGGCGAGCGCGGCGAACTTCACCTTCTGGTTGCAGCGCACGCACGGGTTGGGGGTGCGGCCCGCCGCGTACTCGGCCACGAAGTCGTCGACGACGTCGCGCCCGAAGCGCTCGGACAGGTCCCACACGTAGAAGGGCACGCCGATGACGTCGGCCGCGCGTCGCGCGTCGCGGGAGTCCTCCACGGTGCAGCAGCCCCGCGCCCGTCCCGGCGTCGCGCTCGGGGAGGCGCTGGCCAGGGCCAGGTGCACGGCGACCACCTCGTGGCCGGCGTCGACGGCGCGCGCCGCGGCCACGGCCGAGTCCACGCCTCCCGACAGCGCGGCGAGGACCCTCACAGCGTCACCTCCACGGTCTCGCGCTCACGAGCCCGCGAGCGCGAGACCGGCGGTGCGCGCCCGCTCCACCACCGGGCCGAGCACCTCCCCGACCAGCGCCACGTCGGCGGCGGTGGAGGTGCGGCCCAGGCTGAAGCGCAGAGCGCCCGCCGCGTCGGCGTCGGTCAGGCCCATGGCGCGCAGCACGTGGCTGGGCTGGGGCACGCCGGCGGTGCACGCCGAGCCGGTGGAGCACTCCACGCCGCGGGCGTCGAGCAGGTAGAGCAGCGCGTCGCCCTCGGCGCCCGGCACGGTGACGTGGAGGATCCCGGGCAGGCGGTCCTCGGCACGGGCGGCGCCGCGGACCACGGCGTCGGGGACGGCGGCGAGCACGGCGGCCTCGAGCTGGTCGCGCAGGGTCCTCAGCGCCAGCGCTCGCTCGGCGAGGGAGTCCACGGCGGCCGAGGTGGCCACCGCGAGGCCGCGGGCGGCGGCCGCGTCGACGCTGCCGGAGCGCACGCCCCCCTCCTGTCCCCCGCCGTGCAGGACCGGGACCAGGGGCGTCCCGCGGCGCAGGACGAGCCCGCCGACGCCGGTGGTGCCGCCCAGCTTGTGGCCGGTGAAGGACAGCGCCGCCAGGCCGGACGCGGCGAAGTCGACGGGGACCTGGCCCACGGCCTGCACGGCGTCGGAGTGGACGGGGATGCCGTGCCGGGCGGCCAGCTCCACCACGTCGGCCACCGGCTGGAGGGTGCCCACCTCGTTGTTCGCCCACATGACGCTGATCAGCGCCACGGAGACGGGGTCGCGCTCGACGGCGTCGCGCAGCGCGTCCAGGCGCAGCCGGCCCTCGCCGTCCACGGGCAGCTCCTCCACCTGCGCGCCCAGGCCGGCGGGGTGCTCGCCGAGCCAGTGCGCCGGGTCGAGCACGCCGTGGTGCTCCACGGCGGAGACCAGCACGCGCGTGCGCCGCGGGTCCTCGCCGTGCCTGGCCCAGAACAGGCCCTTCACCGCGAGGTTGTCGCTCTCCGTGCCGCCGCCGGTGAGCACCACCTCGCCGGGGCGCGCGCCGAGCGCGGCCGCGACCTCCTCGCGGGACTCCTCCACGACGCGCCGCGCGGCGCGCCCCGAGCTGTGCAGGGCGGAGGCGTTGCCGGAGCGGGTGAGCTCCGCGAGCATCGCCTCGGCCGCGGCGGGCAGCACGGGCGTGTCGGCAGCGTGGTCAAGGTACGCCGTCACACGACCGAGGGTACGTCCATGCGGCAGAGTCCTCCCTCGTGAGCAGCACGAGCAGCCCCTCCAGCGGCGCGGTGAGCACACCGGCGCTGCCGCTCGGCGTGCGCCTGTCCGGGACGGGTGCTCACGCCGCCGTCGTCGCCACCCGCGCCGACGCCGTGGCGGTGTGCCTGCTCGACCCCGACGGCGCCTCCGGGTGGTCGGAGCGGCGCGTACCGCTGACCCGCCGGCCCGGTGGCCTGTGGACCGGCGACCTGCCCGGCGTGCGGGCTGGCCAGCGCTACGGGCTGCGCGTCGACGGCCCCTGGGACCCGCGGGCCGGGCTGCGCCACGACCCGTCCAAGCTGCTCCTCGACCCCTACGCCCTCGCCGTAGAGGGCGAGGTGCAGTGGGGTCCGGAGCTGTTCGCGCACGAGGTGGACGGCCCGCAGTGGCTGCCCCGCGAGGCCCACGGTCCCGACCAGAGGCGCAGCGGGCTCGACAGCGCCGGGCGGGTCCCCGTCGGCGTCGTCGTGGACGCCCCCGCGGCCGACCAGGCCGCGCGCCCGCGCACCCCGTGGTCACGGACCGCGGTCTACGAGGCGCACCTGCGAGGCCTGACCGTGCTGCACCCCGACGTGCCGCCGGAGCTGCGCGGCACGTGGGCCGGCCTGGCGCACCCCGCCGTCGTCGAGCACCTCACCCGCCTGGGCGTCACCGCGGTGGAGCTGCTGCCGGTGCAGGCCATCGGCAACGAGATCTCCCTGGCCCGTCGCGGCCAGTCGAACTACTGGGGCTACTCGACGCTGAGCTGGTTCGCCCCTGAGCCGCGCTACGCCACCGCAGCGGCACGCGCCGCCGGTCCGGCGGCGGTGCTCGCCGAGGTGCGCGACGCGGTCGCCGCGCTCCACGAGGCCGGCCTCGAGGTGCTCCTCGACGTCGTCTACAACCACTCCTGCGAGGGGCACGCGCACGACGGCCCCTCGCTGTCGCTGCGCGGGATCGACGCCGCCGGCTACTACCGCCTCGACGGCGACGGCCGCGACGTCGACTCCACCGGCTGCGGCAACAGCCTCGACTTCGGGCGGCCGCAGTGCGTGCGCCTGGCGATGGACTCCCTGCGCCACTGGGTCACGGCGTTCGGCGTGGACGGCTTCCGCTTCGACCTCGCGCCGACCCTGGGCCGCGGGCTCGACGGCGCCTACCGGCCCGACGCGCCGCTGCTGCTGGCCATGGGCGCCGACCCCGTGCTGTCCGACGTCAAGCTCATCGCCGAGCCGTGGGACCTCGGACCGGACGGGTGGCGGACCGGGGACTTCCCCGTGCCGTTCGGGGAGTGGAACGACAGGTTCCGCGACGGCGCCCGCGAGTTCTGGCTGGCCGTGCCCGGGCGCGCCTCTCGCGGGGAGCCGACGGGGTCGGGGCTGGGTGAGCTGGCGCTGCGGCTGACCGGGTCCGCCGACAGGTTCGGCGGGGGCCCCAACGACCGCGGGCCGCTCGCGTCGGTGAGCTTCATCACCGCGCACGACGGCTTCACCCTCGCCGACGCGTGCGCCTTCGACCACAAGCACAACCACGCCAACGGCGAGGACAACCGCGACGGCACGGATGCCAACCGCTCCTGGAACCACGGCATGGAGGGTTGGCCGGGTGAGGGCGGTACCGCCGCCGGTCCGCTGCTGGGGGCAGTGGGCGCCGACGGCCCGGCCGCGGTGGACCCCGACGAGCTCATGGTGGCCGCGCTGCGCCGCCGCTCGATGCGCAACCTGCTGGCCACGCTGGTGCTGTCCGCCGGCGTCCCCATGATCACCGCGGGTGACGAGGTCGGGCGGACGCAGGGCGGCAACAACAACCCCTACTGCCTCGACGACGAGACCTCCTGGGTCGACTGGCGGCTCGCGCCGTGGCAGGAGGACCTGCTGGAGAGCACCCGCGAGCTGCTCGGCCTGCGCGCGGCGCACCCGGTGCTGCGCGCCGAGCAGCCCCCGCGCCCGGCGAGCCAGCCGCCGGTGGCCGGCGCACCGCAGCTGACGTGGTGGGACGCCGAGGGCGGTCCGATGGACCCCGAGGACTGGCAGGACCCGCAGAACCGCACCGTGCAGGTGCACCTGGGCGCCGACCAGACCGGCGGGGAGGACCTCCTGCTGGTCCTCGCCGGAGACCTCGACGACGGCGTCCTCGTGCTCCCGCCCCAGGCCGGCGTGGCCGGCTACCGGCTCCTGTGGGACAGCGCCGTGGAGCGCTACCCCGCGGGAACGCTCGGCGGGCTCGACGACGTGGGCACGAAGGTGCCGGTCAGCGCCCTGTCGGTGCGCCTGTACCGGCCCTTCGCGTCACCTCAGGACGACGACGGCGACGCCTCCGCCGCCGTGGAGCCGGCTGCGGGCCAGAGCACCGCTCCGTCGGCGCCGACCACGGCGCGCAGGTAGGAGTCGTCGAAGACGCTGGCCGGGTCCGGGACGCTCTCGAGCTCACCGGACCCGACCAGCACCTGGCCCTCCGCGGTCAGGGCGGCCGGGTCGACGAAGCCGATCGGCTGCCCCGCGGGGGTGGAGTCCGCGACGAGCTTCGACTCGGTGGTGAACACCTGCTCGTTGTGGGTCACGTCGAAGCCGCTGCCGGACTTCTCCGCGGCCGCCTGCACGCACTGCTGCAGCTGGGTCTGGCAGACCTCGTGGGCGTGCAGCAGCGCCCGGACGAAGTCCTGCACGGCGGTGGGGTGGGCCTTCGCGAAGGCGGGGTTGGCGATGAGCTGCCCGAAGGAGCCGGTCACCCCGTAGTCCTCGGGGTTCCACTGCGTGACCTGGTCGCCCGCGGCGGCCAGCGTGAGCGGTTCGTTGGACTTGTAGCCGGTGAGCGACTGCACCTGGCCGCGCACGAGCACGGTCGGGTCGTAGCCGACCTTCACCTGGGTGATCGAGCCGAGGTCGACGCCGGCGCTGACGAGCATGGCGCGCAGGGGTGCGGGCAGGCTCCCCTTGTGGCCGAGGGTGGTGCCGTCGAGCTGCTTGAGGTCGGTGACGCTCGGCTCGGTCATGAGGGTGGCGATCGGCACGTGGCCGAAGGTCGCGACGCCGACGACGTCAGCTCCCCCGGCCACCGCGAGCATCGCCTCCGCCGCGCTGCCGACGCCGGACAGCTGCGCCCGGCCCGCGGCGGTGAGCTGCGCGCCCTGGGCGGTGTCACCGCTGCCGGGCTGGAGCGTCACGTCGAGGCAGACGTCGTCGAAGAACCCCATCGACTCCGCGGCGACGGCCTCGAGGATCGTCGTGGAGGCCTGGTACTGGTACCCGGTGAGGTAGGTGACCGTGCCCGCGTCGCGGTTCTTCGCGCAGCGGTCGGCGTCGACGACGCCGCTGCCCGAGGCCGAGGCAGACCCGCCGGGTCCGGACGGTCCGTCAGAGGAGCCCGCGCAGGCGGACAGCAGGAGCACGGCGGTGCAGGCGGCCGCCAGCGCGGCCAGCCGCGAGCGGCGTCGGAGCGTGGTCACACCGCCGATTGTCGGGCCTGGCGCCTCCAGTCGGTCCCCGACAGGTCGCGGTCGCGCCCTCGTGGTGCACTCCAGGGTCAGGAACGACGCGTCTCTGACCCTGAGCTGCACCGCGGAGACGACCGGCTCAGCTGGTGGTGCCGCCGGTCATCCACTGCGTCGCGAGGGCGCGCCGCTCCGCGTCTCCTGACTGCAGGTCCGCGCGCTCGGCGGTCCGGTTCCCGGGGCCACCCGCGCAGTTCGGGTAGTTGCCGCGCATGCGCTCGTCCGGGAAGCCGAAGACGATGCCGAACGCGTAGGCGCCCGCCCGCCGGGGAAGCGCGAC
Source organism: Quadrisphaera setariae (assembly GCF_008041935.1). Lineage (NCBI taxonomy): Bacteria > Bacillati > Actinomycetota > Actinomycetes > Kineosporiales > Kineosporiaceae > Quadrisphaera > Quadrisphaera setariae. Next base: position 159,575 of record NZ_VKAC01000009.1, on the reverse strand, counting down.
GAGAGCCCTGAGCACTGCCGACGCGATCGTCATGTCGGGACGCTAGACCCGGCCTTCCCTGTCGTCCAGAGCGCCGCGCGCACGCAGCCCCCCGCGCCAGACCTCCGTGGCGCAGTCCAGGGTCAGGATCCGGTCGATCCTGGCCCTGGGCTGCACCTCGGAGACGGTGCTCGGGCCGGCCGTCAGGAGCTTGCGGAGCCCGCCGCGATCGCCGTGGCCACCGCGCGCAGGTGCGCGTCACCGACCTGGGCGTCGGTGGAGCTCCGCGAGCTCGCCGTCTCGTTGCGGTAGCCGGGGTTGTTGCCGTAGCGGCGCTCGTCGGGGAAGCCGAAGACGATGCCGAACGCGTACGCGCCCACGCGCCGCGGGAGCGCGATCAGAGCCCTGACCAGTGTCGACGCGATCTTCATGTCCGGACGGTAGACCTCGGCGCGCCACCGGTCCAGAGCGCCGCGCCCACGCGGTCCACGAGCGCCTCCAGGGGTGCTGCGCCGTCCACCTCCAGCGCAGGGAGCCCCAAGTCAGAGCACTGCGCACGCAGCCGTTCGGTGAAGAGCGCGTCGCGCTCCAAGAGGTTCGCGAGCGCTCGCGGCGGGTCGCTGGTGCGCCCCGCGACGTCATCCAGCGAGCCCCGCTCGGTGAACGCGCGCCGGCGGAACGCCGGTGTCGGCAGCAGCCACAGCGCGTGGGACGGCGAGGCCAGCAGCGGCGCCACCAGCTCCGGCAGCAGGCGGAAACCCTCCACGAGCACCGGCCGGTCGTCGGGCAGCGCGGCGACGTCGGCCAGGAGCAGGTCGAACGCCTCCCCGCGGTACCAGTGGAGGTCCTCGAGCATCTGCCGCGGACTCGTGCCGAGCCAGCGCTCGTCCATCGTCGCGGCGGCGAACCGCGTCAGCGCCGGGGCGGTGGCCGGGTCGGCGCGGCGGGCGTGGTCGGCCATGAGCGCGTCGGTGTCGACCACGACGAGCTCCGGGTGCCGCACCGCCAGCGCCCGCGAGACCGAGCTCTTCGCAGCGCCAGTGCCTCCGCCCAGCCAGCGCACGTGCCCGAGCCCTCGTGCGTCCGCGCTCATGCACCGCTCCTGTCTCGGTCGGAGACACGCCGGGTGTGACGTCGGACGTGCAGAACCGGCGCCGGGGAGGCCCCAGCACCCCTTCCGGCGGGGTTCTGCACGTCGGCCGTCACGCCTCCTGACCGGCGGCGAGCCATCGACGGGTCAGCGGCGGCCGGGCGCGTAGCGCGCCAGGACGCGCCGCTCCACGGCCACCACGGCTCCGAGCAGCGCCACGCCCATGACCGCCAGCACGATGATCGCCGCGTACACGGGCGCCAGCTGGTAGCTGGCCGCGGAGGTGGTGATGAGCGTGCCGAGCCCCGAGGAGGAGCCCGCCGCCACGAACTCCGCCACCACGGCTCCGACCACGGACAGCGGCAGCACCACGCGCAGCGCGGTGAACAGCGAGGGCAGCGCCGAGGGCAGCCTGAGGCGCCAGAGGACCTCGGCGCGGGAGGCGCGCAGCGAGCGCAGCACCATGAGCGCGTCCGGAGGGGCGGCGCGCAGGCCCTGCAGCAGGGTGACGAGCACCGGGAAGAAGACGACGACGGCGGTGACCAGGACCTTCGGCGTGCGACCGAACCCGAACGCCACCACCAGCGCCGGGGCGAAGGCCACCACGGGCGTCGTGTTGAGGACCACGGCCAGCGGCAGCACCGCCCGGGCCAGCAGCGGCACCTCGCTGAGCACCACGGCGAGCACCGCGGCCAGCACCCCGCCCAGCGCCACGCCGAGCAGCGCCGTCGAGAGGGTGGTCCAGGCGTCGGACAGGTAGGTCTGCGGTGAGCCGGCCAGCGCGGCGAGCACGTCACCGGGCAGCGGCAGGAGGTAGGTCTGCCCGCGCGCGACGAGGTGGGAGGCCAGCAGCTGCCACGCCGCGGCGAGCACGAGCAGCGCGACCGCGGCGGGCGCCCAGACGGCGGGGCGCCACCAGCGGCTCACCGCAGGCCCCCCGGCGGCTCGGGCGCGGAAGGGGCGGCCGGGGTCTCCGGGAACCCGGCGGGAGCGCCGTCGGGGGTGCCGGCGGCCCAGGCGGCGGCCAGCTCGCGGCGCAGCCGGTCCTCCACGGCGTGCATCGCCGGTCCACCGAGGTCGGCACCGGCGCGGGGGCGCGGCAGACCGACGTCGACCACGTCGACGACCCGGCCCGGAGGCCCCGCCATCACCACCACCGTGTCGGACAGCACCACGGCCTCCCGCACCGAATGCGTCACGAAGAGCACGGTGGTGCGCACGTGCTCCCACAGCGCCAGCAGCTGGCGCCGCAGCGCCTCGCGGGTGATCTCGTCGACGGCGCTGAACGGCTCGTCGAGCAGCAGCACGCGCGGGCGCATCGCCACCGCCCGGGCCAGGGCCACGCGCTGCTGCATGCCACCGGACAGCTCGTGGGGGTAGCGGTCCAGCACCTGGCCGAGGCCCACCTCGCGCAGCACCTCGGCGGCGTCGCCCCGTTGGACGGCGGCGCCACCGCGGCTGCGGCGCCGGTCGGCGGCGCGGTTGACCCGCGCCGGCAGCTCCACGTTGCCGCGCACGGTCAGCCACGGCAGCAGCGCCGGGGTCTGCGGGACCAGGCCGATCTCCTTGTCCGCGGCGGCGGCACCGGGCGGGCGCCCGCAGACGAGCACCTCGCCGTCGTCGGGGTCCTCCAGGCCGGCGACGGCGCGCAGCAGCGTCGACTTCCCGCAGCCGCTCGGCCCGATGACGCTGGTGAAGCTGCCCTCGGGCACGTGCAGGTCGAGACCCGCCAGCGCCTGGACCGGCCCGCGACCCGCAGCGCCCGGGTAGGCGCGCCGCAGGCCGCGGACGTCGATCACCGCCGGTCCAGCGACGGGGTGGAGCGGCTGGTCATGCGCTCGTGACGAGCGCGGTCTCCGCGGAGCTGGCCTGCGCGCCGTGGCGCGGCAGCACGCGCACGGTGTAGCCGAAGGCGCCGGACCGGCGCAGCACCACGGTGCCGCTGAACAGGTGCCGGCCCTCCTCGTAGCTCTCCTCCAGCGCCAGCGGGGCGGTGGAGGTCTCGAGCAGCTCGTCGTCGACGTCCACCCGGCCGTGCACCACCTGCACCTCGACGTCGGACGGCGAGAGCTGCCCGAGGGTGACGTAGGCGGCCACGCGCACCTCGTCGCCGACCTCCGGGGAGTCGCTGACGCCACCGGACTCGACGTGGTCGACGCGCACGCCGCCCCAGGTCGCGCGGACGCGGCCCTTCCACGCGGCGAGGTCGCGGGCCCCCGCGAAGTCCCCGGCCGCGAGCGCTGCGCCGGAGGTGGCCGCTGGCACGTAGAGAGTGTTCACGTAGTCCTGCACCATGCGGGTGGCCTGCACCTTGGGCGCCAGGGTGGCGAGGGTGTGCTTGACCATCTCCAGCCAGCGGCCGGGCAGGCCGTCGGCGTCGCGGTCGTAGAAGCGCGGCGCCACCTGCGTCTCGACGAGGTCGTACAGGGCGGCGGCCTCGAGGTCGTCGCGGCGGTCGGGGTCCTCGACGCCGTCGGCCGTGGGGATCGCCCAGCCGTTCTCGCCGTCGAACCACTCGTCCCACCAGCCGTCGAGGATCGAGAGGTTGAGGCCGCCGTTGAGGGCGGCCTTCATGCCGGAGGTGCCGCACGCCTCGAGGGGTCGCAGGGGGTTGTTGAGCCACACGTCGACACCCGGGTACATGGTCTGCGCCATGCGGATGTCGTAGTTGGGCAGGACGACGATGCGGTGGCGCACGCCGGCGTCGTCGGCGAACTGGACCATGCGCTGCAGGAGCCGCTTGCCGGAGTCGTCGGCGGGGTGGCTCTTGCCGGCGATGACCAGCTGGACCGGGCGCTCGGGGTGGGTGAGCAGCGCCTTCAGGCGCTCCGGGTCGCGCAGCATGAGCGTGAGGCGCTTGTAGGTGGGCACCCGGCGGGCGAAGCCGATGGTGAGCACGTCGGGGTCGAGCGCGTCGTCCACCCAGCCGAGCTCGGCCGGGGAGGCCCCGCGCCGCAGCCAGGAGGAGCGCACCCGCCGGCGCGCGTCGGCCACCAGCTGGGCGCGCAGCTCACCGCGCAGCGCCCACAGCGCGCCCTCGTCGAGGGCTGCGGCGCCACCGGACTGGCTGGAGGCGTCCTCGCCACCGCCCGAGGCGGCCAGCAGCTCGACCACCTTGCGGTCCACCCAGGTGGGCGCGTGGACGCCGTTGGTGATGGAGGTGATCGGGGTCTCCTGGGCGTCGAAGCCCGGCCACAGGCCGGAGAACATGCCGCGGGAGACCTCGCCGTGGAGGGCGGACACGCCGTTGGCGCGCTGGGCCAGGCGGAAGCCCATGACGGCCATGTTGAACACCGAGGGGTCGCCACCGGCGTAGTCCTCGGCACCGAGCGCGAGCACGCTGTCGAGCGGCACGTCGCCCAGGAAGCCGGAGCCGCCGAGGTGCTCGGCCACGGCGTCGCGGCCGAACCTGTCGATGCCGGCGGGCACCGGGGTGTGGGTGGTGAAGACGGTCGCGGCGCGGACGGCCTCGACGGCCTCGTCGAAGGTGAGGCCCTGGGCGGTCAGCTCGCGGATCCGCTCCACCCCGAGGAAGCCGGCGTGCCCCTCGTTGGTGTGGTAGACCGCCGGCTCCGGGGCGCCGGACAGGCGCGACCACAGGCGCAGCGCGCGCACGCCGCCGGCGCCGAGCAGCAGCTCCTGCTGGAGGCGGTGGTCCCCGCCGCCGCCGTAGAGGCGGTCGGTGACGTTCGCGGCGGCCTCGTCGTTGCCGGTGACGTCGGAGTCGAGCAGCAGCAGCGGGACGCGGCCGACGTCGGCCTTCCACACGTGCGCGAGGAGGGTGCGGCCGTGGGGCAGCGGCAGGGAGATGACCGCGGGCGTGCCGTCGGCCTCGCGCAGCTGGGTCAGCGGCAGCCCGTCGGGGTCGGAGACCGGGTAGGTCTCTGTCTGCCAGCCGTCGCGGGAGAAGGCCTGCTTGAAGTAGCCGGACTTGTAGAGCAGGCCCACGCCGACGATCGGGACGCCGAGGTCGGAGGCGGCCTTGAGGTGGTCGCCGGCGAGGATGCCCAGGCCGCCGGAGTACTGCGGCAGCACCGAGGTGATCCCGAACTCCGGGGAGAAGTAGGCGATGGCCTGCGGGCCCCCGTGGGCCGCGACCTCCTCCTGGTACCAGCGGTCACCGGTGAGGTACGCCTGCAGGTCCTCCTGGGCGGCCTCCACGGCGGCCACCACGGAGCGGTCGGCGGCCAGCTCCTCGAGGCGCTCGGGAGACAGCGCGCCGAGCAGGGCGACGGGGTCGTGCCGCAGGGCCCGCCAGCGCTCGGGGTCGAGGCTCGCGAAGAGGTCCTGGGTCGGGGCGTGCCACGACCACCGCAGGTTGGTGGCCAGCTCGCCGAGGGGTGCCAGCTGCTCCGGCAGGGCGGTGCGGACGGTGAACCGTCGGATCGCTCTCACAGCCGACGAACCTATGCCAGTCCCGCGCGGGTCGGCGAGGGGTGATCAGGCGCTTCCGCCCGGGCACGGCGGCGCGCCGCGCCCCGCTCGCCCCTGATCTCGGCTGTCGCCCGCACCAGCGCCTCGATAGGTTCGCGGTCGTGACCGCTGAGCCCTCGGCCGACGCCACGGCGCGCCCGCAGCAGCCCCGCCAGCCCCTCATCGCCCCCTCCCCCAGCGGGCTGGGGCGCATCCCCGTCATCGACACCAGCCCGTCGGTCGACGGCGGCCGCTGGGCGGCCAAGGCGGTGGTGGGTGAGGCGGTGCCGGTGCGCGCCACGGTCTTCCGCGAGGGCCACGACGCCGTGAGCGCCTCCGCGGTGCTCGCCCGCCCCGACGGCTCGGTCCGCACCCGCACCACGATGACCGCGCTCGCCCCCGGCACCGACCGGTGGGAGGCCTGGGTGGTGCCGGACGCCCCGGGCGACTGGACGTTCTGGGTGGAGGGGTGGAGCGACCCCTACGGCACGTGGGACCACGACGCCACCATCAAGGTGCGCGCCGGGGTCGACGTCGAGCTCATGCTCGTCGAGGGCGCCCTCCTGCTCGAGCGGGCCGCCGCCCGCGACGACCTGCCCGAGCACGTGGTCCGCCTGCTCCACGGCGCGGCGTGGGCGCTGCGCGACACCGGCCGGCCCGCCGAGGCGCGCCTGGCCGCGGGCACCGCCGACGAGGTCAGGGCCGCCCTGGCCGAGCACCCGCTGCGCGACATGGTCTCCCCCGGGCCGGTGATGCGGCTGCGCGTCGAGCGCGAGCGAGCGCTGGTCGGCGCCTGGTACGAGGTGTTCCCGCGCTCCGAGGGCGCCTGGCGGGACGAGTTCGGCGCCTGGCACAGCGGCACGCTGCGCACGGCGACCACCGCCGTCGACAGGGCCAAGTCGATGGGCTTCGACGTCATCTACCTCACGCCGATCCACCCGATCGGCACCACGAACCGCAAGGGCCGCAACAACACCCTCGTCGCCGAGCCCGGAGACCCGGGCTCCCCCTACGGCATCGGCTCCGAGGCCGGCGGCCACGACGCGGTCCACCCCGACCTGGGCACCTTCGACGACTTCGACCACTTCGTGCGGTACGCCAACGACCGCGGCCTGGAGGTGGCGCTCGACATCGCGCTGCAGGCCTCGCCGGACCACCCGTGGGTGCGCGAGCACCCGGAGTGGTTCACGCGCCGCTCCGACGGCTCGATCGCCTACGCGGAGAACCCGCCCAAGAAGTACCAGGACATCTACCCGGTCAACTTCGACGACGACCCCGAGGGCATCTACGCCGAGGTCCTGCGGATCGTGCTGCTGTGGGTCGAGCACGGCGTGAAGCTCTTCCGCGTCGACAACCCCCACACCAAGTCGGTGGTGTTCTGGGAGTGGCTCATCGCCAAGGTCCGCGAGGTCGACCCGGACGTGCTGTTCCTGTCCGAGGCCTTCACGAAGCCCGCCATGATGCGCGCGCTGGCCAAGGTGGGCTTCGCGCAGAGCTACACCTACTACGCCTGGCGCACCACCCGCGCGCAGCTCACCGACTACCTGCTCGAGCTCACCACCGGCGGTGACGAGCCGGGCGAGGGCGACGCCGCCCACGGCGGCACCGCTGACTACCTGCGGCCCAGCTTCTGGCCCACCACGCACGACATCCTCACGCCGTACATGCAGTACGGCGGGCCCGCCGCGCACGCCCTGCGCGCCGTCATCGCGGCCACCGCCGTGCCGACCTACGGCATCTACGCCGGCTACGAGCTGGTGGAGAACGTGGCGCGCCCGGGCGCGGAGGAGCACGTCGACAACGAGAAGTACGAGTACAAGCAGCGCGACTGGGACGGCGCGGCCGCCGCCGGGCGGTCCCTGGCGCCGCTGCTGGCCAAGCTCAACTACGCGCGCCACCACCACCCCGCGCTGCAGCGCCTGCGCGGGCTGTCCTTCCACACCGCCGACGACGACGACGTGCTGGTCTACTCGCGCCGCGTGCCGGCGGAGCAGTCGCCGACGGGCGCGGAGGACGTGGTCCTCGTCGTCGTCAACCTGGACCCCCACTCCACCCGCGAGACCACGGTCCACCTGGACATGGCCGCCCTCGGCCTGGCCCCGTGGGACCCGTTCACCGCCCGCGACCTCGTCAGCGGCGACTCGTGGACCTGGTGGGAGAACACCTACGTCAAGCTCGGGCCCGACACCTCGCCGTTCCACGTCGTGTCGGTGACGCGCGTGACCGAGACCGCCGAGACCGAGGGGACGGGCGCGTGAGCGCGCAGACCGGCGCCGTCGCCCCCACCACGGGCACGCACCTGCACGACCTGCTGGGTCCGTGGGTCCCCCACCAGCGCTGGTACCCGGCCAAGGGCCGCGAGGCGCGCACCGAGGTGGTCGGGAGGATCCTGCTGCCCTGGGCCGACCCGGAGGACGTGCGCGTGCTCGTCCACGTCGTCCGGGTGACCACCGCGGCCGGGGGCCCGGCGGGGAGCACCGGGCACGTCGACGTGGTGCAGGTGCCGCTGGTGCACCGCCGGGCGCCCCGCACCGGGCCGGACGCCGCTGCGGCGCTGCTCGGCGTGCTCACCGACCCCGAGGGCATCGGCTGGTACGTCTACGACGGCCCGCACGACCCCGCCTACGTGGAGGCGCTCCTGGCGCTGCTGTCGGGCCAGATCCGCGGGGTGGCCCTGGACGCCTCTGGCGAGCAGGCCGACCACGCCGGCACCGCCGTGGGCCACCACCCCGCGGGCGCCACCCCGCCCGAGCCCGGCAGCCCGGCGCGGGTGCTGCGCGGGGAGCAGTCCAACACCTCGATCATCGTGGAGCCGGAGGACGGCTCCGCCCCCGTCATCGTCAAGGTCTTCCGCACGCTCCACCCGGGGCGCAACCCCGACGTGGAGGTGCAGGCCTCGCTGTCCCCCGCCGGCGTCAGCGCCGTCCCGGCGCTGGCGGGCTGGGTGGAGGGCGCGTGGCCGGCCTCCGCCGACGCCTCGGCCCCCCTGGTCTCCGGTGACCTGGCCGTGGCCAGCGAGTTCCTCGTCGGAGCCCAGGACGCCTGGCGCGAGGCCACCGCGGCCGTGGTGGCCGGCACCGACTTCTCCGAGCGCGCCCGGGCCCTGGGCGCCGCGACCGCCCAGGTGCACGCCGCCCTGGCGGAGCAGCTGCCCAGCCGCTCCGCCGCCGACGACGACGCGCGCCGCCTCGCGGACGGCTGGCGCCAGCGCCTGGAGTGGGCCCTGTCCGAGGCCGACGTCCTCGCCGACCGCGCCGACGCGCTGCGCGAGCGCGTGGCCACCTCCGCGGCGCTCGACGCGGCGGCCCTGGGGGTGCTGCAGCGCGTCCACGGCGACTACCACCTGGGGCAGGTGCTCGACGTCCCGGGCCGCGGGTGGGTGCTGCTCGACTTCGAGGGCGAGCCGCTGCGGCCGCTGGCCGAGCGGACCCTGCCCGACCTGGCCCTCCGCGACGTCGCGGGCATGCTGCGCTCCTTCGACTACGCCGCCCGCCAGACCACCGTCGGGCTCGCCGAGGAGGCCTCGGCGGAGGAGGCGCGCGCGGCGGCCTCCGCGTGGGCCGACGCGGCGCGCGCGGCGTTCTGCGAGGGCTACGCCTCCGTCACGGGTGCGGACCCGCGCGAGGCGGGGGCGCTGCTGGACGCCCTCGAGCTCGACAAGGCCCTCTACGAGGTGGTCTACGAGGTCCGCAACCGGCCGGCCTGGGTGGCGGTGCCGCTGGCGGCCGTCGACAGGCTGCTGGAGGGGAGCACCGCGGCGTAGCAGGGCGGCGGACCTCGTGCCAGGGTGAGGGTCATGGACACCAGCCCGGCTCCCGCAAGCCTCGACACCGAGCTCCTGCGCCAGGTGGCGCGGGGTGAGAGCCCCTTCCCGCACGACGTCCTGGGAGCCCACCTGGCCCCGGACGGCACCATCACGGTCCGCGTCCTGAAGCCGATGGCCGAGCAGGTGGTGCTCCTCACGCCCGGCGACGCGCGCACCCCCTTCGTGCACCAGGCGGAGGGCGTCTGGGCGGCGGTGATGCCGGGTGAGGCGGTGACCGACTACCGCATCGAGGTGACGATGCCGGGCGAGGACGCCCGCGTCGTCGACGACCCCTACCGCTTCCTCCCCACGCTGACCCCGTTCGACCTGCACCTCATCTCCGAGGGGCGCCACGAGGAGCTGTGGACCGTCCTGGGCGCACACGTGCACGTGTGGCCGGGGGTGATGGGCGAGGTGCGCGGCACGTCGTTCGCGGTGTGGGCGCCCCGTGCGCGCGCCGTGCAGGTCATCGGCGACTTCAACGGCTGGGACGGCCGCCAGAGCTCGATGCGCTCCCTCGGCAGCTCAGGGGTGTGGGAGCTGTTCCTGCCCGAGGTGGGCGTGGGGACCCGGTACAAGTTCCGCATCCAGACCCAGTCCGGAGGGTGGGTGGAGAAGGCCGACCCGATGGCGCGCGCCACCGAGGTTCCGCCGCTGACGGCGTCGGTGGTCACCGAGTCGCACTACACCTGGAACGACGACGCGTGGCTGGCCCAGCGCGCCGGCACCGACGCGACCACCTCCCCCATGAGCGTCTACGAGGTGCACCTGGCCTCCTGGAGGCCCGGGCTGAGCTACCGCGAGGCCGCCGACCAGCTGGCCGAGTACGCCTCGGCGGCCGGCTTCACGCACGTGGAGCTGCTGCCGATCGCCGAGCACCCCTTCGGCGGGTCCTGGGGCTACCAGGTCACGGGCTACTACGCCCCCACCTCGCGCCTGGGCACCCCCGACGACGCGAAGTACCTCGTGGACCGGCTCCACCAGGCGGGCCTCGGCGTCATCCTCGACTGGGTGCCCGCGCACTTCCCGAAGGACGAGTGGGCGCTGGCGCGCTTCGACGGCGAGCCGCTGTACGAGTACCCGGACCCCCGCAAGGGCGAGCACCCCGACTGGGGCACCCTCGTGCCCGACTTCGGGCGTCCGGAGGTCCGGAACTTCCTCGTGGCGAACGCCGTCTACTGGCTGCAGGAGTTCCACATCGACGGCCTCCGCGTCGACGCGGTCGCCTCGATGCTCTACCTCGACTACTCCCGCCAGAGCGGGCAGTGGGTGCCCAACCGCTTCGGCGGTCGCGAGCACCTGGAGGCCATCGAGTTCCTCCAGGAGGTCAACGCCACGGCGTACAAGAAGGTGCCCGGCATCGTCATGATCGCCGAGGAGTCCACGGCGTGGCCGGGCGTGACGCGCCCCACCGACGCCGGCGGCCTCGGGTTCGGCCTGAAGTGGAACATGGGCTGGATGCACGACTCGCTGCGCTACCTCGGCGAGGACCCGGTCAACCGCAGCTGGCACCACGGCGAGATGACCTTCGCGATGGTCTACGCCTACTCCGAGAACTACGTGCTGCCCATCAGCCACGACGAGGTCGTGCACGGCAAGGGCTCGCTGCTGCGCAAGGCCCCCGGTGACCGCTGGCAGCAGGTGGCCACGCTGCGCGCCTTCCTGGCGTTCATGTGGGCCCACCCGGGCAAGCAGCTGCTCTTCATGGGCCAGGAGTTCGGGCAGGAGGCCGAGTGGTCCGAGGCCCGCGGCCTGGACTGGTGGCTGCTCGACCAGCCGCTGCACGCCGGCGTCCTGGAGTGCCTCACCGACCTCAACCGCGTCTACAAGGAGACGCCGGCGCTGTACGAGCTCGACACCGACCCCGCGGGCTTCTCCTGGGTCAGCGCTGACGACTCCGCGCACAACACGTTCTCGTTCATCCGCTGGGACGCCCAGCGCCGCCCGCTGGTGTTCATCGTCAACTTCGCGGGCGTGCCCCACGAGGACTACCGCCTGGGCTTCCCCGGCGCCGGCCGGTGGACCGAGGTCGTCAACACCGACGACGCGAGGTACGGCGGCTCGGGCGTCACCAACGGCGGCTCGGTGGAGGTGGCCGCCGAACCGCACTGGGGCCAGCCGGCCTCGGCGCTGGTGCGCATCCCGCCGCTGGGCTCGGTGTGGTTCACCCCCGAGCAGTGGCCCCCGGCGGAGGGACTGTCGTCGGCTGCCTCGACGACGGGTCAGTCCGAGCCCCAGGCTCCGACCCAGCCGGTGGCTGACGCCTCCGAGGCGCAGGTCCGCGGGACCGAGGGCGCAGCGCTCGACGAGCTGGTGGTGACCGCCGACCCGCCGGAGTACCTCAAGTCCGCGGACGAGAAGGCCTGAGGCTTCCCGACGGACGACGGCGCCCCGCTGCTGACGCAGGTCAGCGGCGGGGCGCCGTCGTCGTCCGGGCGAGGGGCCCGGACGGGCTCAGTACAGCGCGGCGGCGAGGTTGCGACGAGCGGCGGCGACGCGCGGGTCCTCGGCGCCGACCACGTCGAACAGCTCCACCAGGCGGGCGCGCACGCGGTCGCGATCATCGCCGGAGGTGGTGCGCACCAGGGCCACGAGACGGCCGAACGCGCCCTCGGCGTCCCCGGCGAGCACCTGGTGGTCCGCGGCGAGCAGGCCAGCGTCGACGTCGCCGGGGGCGCCGTCGGCGGCGGCCAGGGCCTGAGCGGCCTGGGTGCCGCGGGTGCGGCGGCGCAGCTCGATGCTGGCCAGGCCGATGGCGGCCTCGGCGTCCGCCGGGGCCTCGGCCAGCGCGCGGCGGTAGGCGTCGGCGGCGGCGTCGAGGTCTCCGCGGGTGATGGCCTCGCGCGCCTCCGCGTGCAGGGGGGGCACGGGCGGCTCGGCGGGGGCGGCCTGCTCACCGTCGTCACCAGGCGCGCCGACGCCGGGCACCCGCCCGGTGACGCCGTTCGCGGCGGCCACCTTGAGCAGCTCCTCGAGCACCTGGCGGACCTGCGGCTCGGGGTAGGCGCCCTGGAACAGCGGCACCGGCTGACCGGCGAGCACGGCGACCACGGTGGGGACGGACTGCACCTGGAACGCCGCGGCGATCTGGGGGTTGGCGTCGACGTCGACCTTGGCCAGCAGGAACGCGCCCGCGTACTCCTCGGCGAGGCGCTCCAGCACCGGCGAGAGCTGCTTGCACGGCCCGCACCAGGTGGCCCACAGGTCCACGACCACCGGCACCTGCGCCGACAGCTGGACCAGCGAGGCGAACTCGGCGTCGGAGACGTCCAGGACGACGCTCGCACCACCCGCTGCGGGCTGGTCGGCGGCCTGGTCGGTGGCGGGGCCCGGTCCGTCCGAAGGGCCACCGGGAGGGGTGGCCGGGGCGGCAGGGCGCTGGGGGCGGTTGGCCAGGCCAGAGAGGTCGACGGCGCCGCGCAGGTTCAGGCGCGGGCCGGGGCGGCTCGCCGGGGTGCTCATGGCTCCATCCTCCCCCAGGCCGCTCAGCGGACGACCACCCCGGTGGTCCCCCGCTGGCCGGCGACCAGGGCCACCTGGCCCGAGGTGGGGACCCTGAGGACGACGACCTCGGCGGTGCTCACCTCCAGCCCCTTCGGCGCCGTGGTCCGTCCCGCCAGCGCCGCCAGGTCGGGGGGCAGCGACTGGCTGACACCCGTTCCGCGAGGCGTGAACGTGCGCTTCCCGGAGAGCACGCCCACCACGAGCGCGCCACCGTCGGTGGTGCGCAGGGCCCACAGGGCGCCCTCCCGCGGCGTGTGGGCAGCGGCGTAGTCGACGTACGCGGACACGCCGTCCCGCTCGGCCTGCTGCTCGGTGAGCACCTGCGCGCGCAGGGGGTCCTCGGCGAGGGTGGCGGCCGCCGGGGCGCCGGCGCCACGGGTGAGGACGTCCGCGTAGCCCTCCAGCGCCTGCGCGGGCGTGACGGCCAGACCAGCGGCGTCGGCGGGGAGGGGCTCGGCAGCGCCGCCGCTGGCGGCGGGCTGCGGGAGGGAGGCCCCGGGGAGCAGCGTCGCTGAGGCCACCACGCGGTAGGGGTCGCGCGGGCCGTCCTGCACGAGCACCACCACCTGCGGGACGGCGCCACCGCCCGGCTGCAGCGCGGTGAGGAACCAGCGCGGCCACTCCCCCTGCGGGGGGACCGCGGTGAGGAGGCGCCGTCCGGCCAGCGGCACCGGCTCGGGGCTCGTCGGCACCTGCGCCCGCACCGCCAGCGCCGCCCGGCGGACCTCGAGCTCGGCTCCGGCGTAGCGCGCGTCCAGGCCGTCGGTCCGGACCTGCGCCACGGCGCCGAGGATGTGGGCCACCTGGGGCGCGGCCACGGCGGCGGGAGCTGCCGTCCGGGCGCTGGCGGCGCGCTCGGCACCCACCGGTGCGCCCGCGCAGCCGCCCAGCGCCGCCAGCACTGCGGCGACGGCCACACCGGCGAGACCGACGACGACGCGCGCGCGCCTCACGACAGGACCTCCGTGCCGGTGCGCTGACCACGGCGGAGCAGGCCTGCGCTGGTCAGGGCGCTGAGGACCGCCCCTGCTCCGCACATCGCCCCGGCGGCCAGGAGCAGCACGGCGAGCAGCGGGACCGGCCGGCTGCTCCAGGTCACCTCCACCCGGGAGGGAGCCGGTGCGGTGCCGTCGGACGCCACGAGCACCGCCTGGGCCGCCGGACCTGGTGCGGTCGCCGCGTCCAGGGCGAGCTGAGCGCTCCCGTCACCGCGCTGCCGCGCCGTCCACAGGTCGCTGCCGGCGGGGTCGGGGGCGGGTGCGGAGCCGTCGGCGCGCTCCACGCGCACGCCGCCGTCGTCGTCGAGACCGGTGGCCGAGGACGTGGTGGTGCCACGGCTCCACGCCTGGACGTCACCGGCGCTCCCGCTGGCCACGAGCACGGGCCCGTCACCGCGCGCGCTGACCACCACCTCACCGCCGTGCGCGCCCAGCAGCTGCGGGGAGAGCACCACGAGCGGCGCGGAGAGCGCGCCGCTCGGGAGCTCGGCGGTGGTGCGCTCGACGGGACGCGCGACGGTGGCCAGCATCGCTCCCGCGGCCAGCAGCAGCACCGAGAGGAGCGCCAGTGCGGCCGGACGGCCTCGGGACCAGCGGCGGCTGATCGGACGCCTCTCCCGGCGCGCGGCGCGGCGCGGCTGCGGGTGGGCCTCTCGACGGGTCTCGCGGCGGGTGGGGAGCCCGCTCACCGGCTCACTGGCCGCGACCGGGTTCGCCCTCGGCGCGCTCGATGGCGGCCTCGAGCCTGTCGAGCTTGCCCTGCATCTCCCCCGAGCGGCCCGGGCGGATGTCGGCCTTGAGCACCAGGGAGACCCGGGGGCTGGCCGCGGCGACGGCCTCGCAGGCCCGGCGCACCACGTCCATGCACTCGTCCCACTCGCCCTCGAGGGTGGTGAACATGGCGTCCGTCCGGTGCGGCAGCCCGCTGGAGCGCACCACGCGCACCGCGGCGGCGACCGCCTCGGTGACCGAGCCGTCGTCGTCGCTGGCGGAGCTGGGAGAGACGGAGAACGCGACGAGCATGCGCCCCACGGTAGCCATGCGCCGCCCACAGCGCGGGTGGTTCAGCGCGGGTGGTTCAGCGGGGGTGGTTCAGCGGGGCCGGCGGTTGGCCCGCGCCCGCCAGCAGGAGCGGTGCCAGTGGCGTCGCTCGGAGGGCCCGGCACCGGGGGCGGCGTCGGCGGGCCACGCCACCACGTGGGCAGATCCCGGCGGGATCACCTGCTCGCACCCGGGGCACCGGTAGGGCTTGAGGGCCGCGGCGCCGGGGACCGCCCGCACCAGCCACTCGCCATCGGGGGCGCTCTCGCCGGTGGCCCACCCGACCGGCCGCGCGGGCTCTGCGGCGCCCACCTGGCGCCGCTCGGACCGAGCCCCGCGGCGGCCGCCGGTGCGCGGGCTGGGCTGAGGACGGCGGCGCGGCACGTCCCCATCCTCCGCCATCAGCGCCGATGGGTAACGTGCGCGCTCGTGCGCCTCGTCATCGCCCGCTGCTCGGTCGACTACGAGGGGCGGCTCAACGCCCACCTGCCCCTCGCCACCCGCCTGCTGCTCGTCAAGGCCGACGGCAGCGTGCTCGTCCACGCCGACGGCGGCTCCTACAAGCCGCTGAACTGGATGAGCCCTCCGTGCACCCTGGCGGTGGAGCCGGCCGGCGGCCCGCACGCCGAGGCGGGCGCCCAGGAGGTGTGGACCGTGAGGTCCAGCAAGACGGAGGACCGGCTCGTGGTGGCCGTCCACGAGGTCCTGCACGACTCCACCCACGAGCTGGGCACCGACCCGGGGCTGGTGAAGGACGGGGTGGAGGCCCAGCTGCAGAAGCTGCTGTCAGAGCAGGTGGAGCTCCTGGGCGAGGGCCACCAGCTGGTGCGCCGCGAGTACCCCACGGCGATCGGTCCGGTGGACCTGCTCGTCCGCTCTCCCCACGGCGGCACGGTGGCGGTGGAGGTCAAGCGCCGGGCCGAGATCGACGGTGTGGAGCAGCTCACCCGCTACCTGCAGCTGCTCAACCGGGACCCGCTGCTCGCGCCGGTCGAGGGCGTGCTCGCCGCGCAGGAGATCCGGCCTCAGGCGCGGGTGCTCGCCACCGACCGCGGCATCCGCTGCCTCGTGCTCGACTACGACGCGCTCCGCGGCGTGGACGACGTGGAGTCCCGGCTCTTCTGAGGGGCCCACCCCGGGGCCCGACGACGGCGACGTCTGGTGCGGCGGGCGCTGCTGGCGCACCATGTGCGGATGGGGTGGAGCGCGAGCGGCACGGCGCTCGGGGCCTGGACGACGTTCGCCCTGTCCCTGCTCATGCTCGGAGTGCTCGTGCTCGCCCTGCGCTGGACGTTCTCGCGAGGCCACTCCCTCGTGGAGCGCAAGCCCCGCACGGGCAGGTCCAGCGAGTACGGGCTGCTCGTGGTGGTCAGCGAGCCCGGCACGTTCGTCGAGGCCGAGGTCGACCGGCAACGACTGGTCGCGGCGGGCGTTCGAGCGACCCTCGCCCCCACCACGGACGGACCGCGGGTGCTCGTGTTCCCCGAGGACGCCAGCGTCGCCAGGGCCCTGCTCGAGGCGGCGTGAGGAGCAGCCGCGGCGCCTAGAGGGCCGGGTGGCCCGGGGCGCCGGGCGGAGCGGCCTCGAGCCAGGACGTGAAGCCCGTCGCAGCGTCAGGGCTCATGCCCAGCTCCAGGCAGGCTCCGCGGTGCGTGCACCGCACCACGACGTCCCCGGGCTGGAGGGCCAGGCCCTCCTCAGCGCCGGGTGAGCGGCGCCCGACCACCTCGAGGTCGGTGCGCGCCCACGTCGAGCGCGGCCCGGGGCGCAGCGACAGGACGCTCCACCACCGCACGTGGTGGCTGTCGAACCTGCCGATGCCCACGGACCACGCCCGACCACGACGGCGCACCGCGCACTCGAAGCTCCCCGGCACCTTGACGAGCGCCCGGCGGCGCAGCGCCACCGCGACGAGGAGGAGCGCGAGCAGCACCAGGCCCGACGCCGCGGCGACCGCGACGTCCAGGAGCACGGCCTCGAGCGGCACCCCCGTCAGCTGGCCGTCAGCGTCAGGCCCGCTCGCCCACGCGGGCGCGCTCGGCGACGACGAGCACGGTGTCGTGCTCGACGGACAGGAAGCCACCGTCGACGTGGGCGGTCACGCCCCCACCGACGCCGTCCACGCGGACCTCGCCCTCGGCGAGCACCGCGAGCATCGGCTCGTGCCCGGTGAGGATGCCGACCTCGCCCTCGAGGGTGCGGGCGATGACCATCGTGGCCTCGCCCGTCCACACCTCGCGCTCGGCCGAGACGACCTGCACCTGCAGGCTCACTCGCCGGTCTCCTTCTTGATCTGCGCCCACTTCTTCTCGACGTCCTCGATGCCGCCGACGTTGAAGAAGGCCTGCTCGGCGACGTGGTCGTACTCGCCGTCAGCGATCATCCGGAACGACTCGACGGTCTCCTTGAGCGGCACGGTCGAGCCCTCGACACCAGTGAACTTCTCCGCCATGTACGTGTTCTGGCTGAGGAACTGCTGGATGCGGCGCGCGCGGTTGACGACGACCTTGTCCTCCTCGGACAGCTCGTCGACACCGAGGATCGCGATGATGTCCTGCAGCTCCTTGTTGCGCTGGAGGATCTGCTTGACGCGCGTCGCGGTCTGGTAGTGGTCCTGGCCGAGGAAGCGCGGGTCCAGGATGCGGCTCGTGGAGCTCAGCGGGTCCACGGCCGGGTACAGGCCGCGGCTCGCGATCTCGCGGGAGAGCTCCGTCGTCGCGTCGAGGTGCGCGAAGGTCGTCGCCGGAGCCGGGTCGGTGTAGTCGTCCGCGGGGACGTAGATCGCCTGCAGCGAGGTGATCGAGTGACCTCGGGTGGAGGTGATGCGCTCCTGCAGGACGCCCATCTCGTCGGCGAGGTTGGGCTGGTAGCCCACGGCCGAGGGCATGCGGCCCAGCAGGGTCGACACCTCCGAGCCTGCCTGCGTGAAGCGGAAGATGTTGTCGATGAAGAGCAGCACGTCCTGGTTCTGGACGTCGCGGAAGTACTCCGCCATCGTCAGGGCGCTCAGGGCGACGCGGAGGCGGGTGCCCGGCGGCTCGTCCATCTGGCCGAAGACCAGCGCGGTCTTGTCGAAGACGCCGGCCTCCTCCATCTCAGCGATGAGGTCGTTGCCCTCGCGGGTGCGCTCACCGACGCCGGCGAACACCGACACACCGCCGTGGTTCTGGGCGACGCGCTGGATCATCTCCTGGATCAGCACGGTCTTGCCCACGCCCGCGCCGCCGAACAGACCGATCTTGCCGCCCTGCACGTAGGGGGTCAGCAGGTCGATGACCTTGATGCCGGTCTCGAACATCGTGGTCTTCGACTCGAGCTGGTCGAACGCCGGGGCCTTGCGGTGGATCGGCCAGCGGTCGGTGATCTCGAGGGTCTCGCCCTCGGCCAGGTCCAGCGGCACGCCGTTGACGTTGAAGACGTGTCCCAGCGTGACGTCGCCCACCGGTACCGAGATCGGGCTGCCGGTGTCCTGGACCGTCATGCCGCGCACGAGGCCGTCGGTCGGCTTCAGGGCGATGGCGCGGGCCTGGTTGTCACCGATGTGCTGGGCGACCTCGAGGGTCAGCTGCGTGGACTCGCCCAGCAGCGTGTAGTCGATGGTGAGGGCGTTGTAGATGTCGGGCATCCCGTCCGCGGGGAACTCGACGTCGACGACCGGTCCGGTCACCCGGATGATGCGGCCGGACGCCGGAGCTGCGGCGGAGTGGGGGCGCTCGGTGGTGGTCGCGGTCATCTCGGTGCGGTCCTCTCAGCGGACGATCTAGGCGGTGGTCAGCGGGCCGAGGTCATGGCGTCAGCGCCGCTGACGATCTCGGAGATCTCCTGCGTGATCTCCGCCTGGCGGGCCTGGTTCGCCAGTCGGGTGAAGTCCTTGATGATGTCGTCGGCGTTGTCACCGGCGGCCTTCATCGCGCGCTGGCGAGCGGCGTGCTCGCTGGCGGACGCCTGCAGGAGCAGGTTGAAGATGCGGGCGCTGATGTAGCGCGGCAGGAGCGCGTCGAGCACGGTCTCGGGGTCCGGCTCGAAGGAGTACAGCGGCAGCACCTCGGTGGACGGGGGCGCCTCGACGCCCTCGACCACCTCGAGCGGCAGGAGCCGCAGCGCCTGCGGCTCCTGCGTGACCATCGACAGGAACCGGGTGGAGACGACGTGGATCTCGTCGACCCCGCCCTCGGTCCCGCCGCGCTGGAACGCTGCGACGAGCGCCTCGCCGACCTCGTCGGCCAGCTCGTACGTGGGCGACTCCGAGGAGCCGGTCCAGTCGGCCTCGATGGCGCGACGGCGGAAGCGGAAGTACGTCACGCCCTTGCGGCCGAGCACGTACAGCACGGGCTCCACCCCGCGCTCGCGCAGCGTCGCGATGAGCCGCTCCGCCTCGCGCAGCGTGTTGGACGAGTACGCCCCCGCCATGCCGCGGTCGCTCGTCACGACGAGCACCGCAGCGCGCTTCGGGTCCTCCCGCTCGGTGAGGAGCGGGTGTTCGGCGTCGGTGTAGGTGGCCACCGCCGACACGGCACGGGTCAGAGCGCGGGCGTAGGGGCTCGAGGCGGCCACGGCCTGCCGCGCCTTGGCGATGCGCGACGTCGCGATGAGCTCCATCGCGCGGAAGATCTTCTGGATCGACTGGGTCGACTTGATGCGACCCCGGTACTCACGCAGCTGCCCGCCCACCGGAGCCTCCTCTCGTCGTCGTCGTCATCGTCGTGGCGGTCACGTCAGGACTTCTGCCGGACGATCTGCTCGTTCTGGACGTCGTCCAGGGCGTCCTCGCCGGACGCGTCCTCAGCGCCACCACCCTGCTCGGAGGTGCGGAAGCCGGCGTTGAAGTCGTCCACGGCCTTGTGCAGCGCCGCGACGGTGTCGTCCCCGAGCTGGCCGGTCTCCCGGATGGTGCCCAGGGCGATGTCGTTGCGCCGCAGGTGCTCGAGGAGCTCGGTCTCCCAGCGGCGGACGTCCTCGACCGGGATCTTGTCCATCTTGCCGTTGGTGCCGGCCCAGACGGACACGACCTGCTCCTCGACGGGGAACGGCGAGTACTGGGGCTGCTTGAGCAGCTCGGTCAGGCGCTCGCCGCGGGCCAGCTGGTTGCGGCTGGCAGCGTCGAGGTCGGACGCGAACAGGGCGAACGCCTGCAGCGATCGGTACTGCGCCAGCTCCAGCTTCAGCGTGCCGGAGACCTTCTTCATCGCCTTGATCTGCGCGTCACCGCCCACGCGGGACACCGAGATGCCCACGTCGACGGCGGGGCGCTGGTTGGCGTTGAACAGGTCCGACTGGAGGAAGATCTGCCCGTCCGTGATGGAGATGACGTTGGTCGGGATGTACGCCGACACGTCGTTGGCCTTGGTCTCGATGAGCGGCAGACCGGTCATCGAGCCCGCGCCCAGCTCGTCGGAGAGCTTCGCGCAGCGCTCGAGCAGCCGCGAGTGCAGGTAGAAGACGTCACCGGGGTAGGCCTCGCGACCCGGCGGACGGCGCAGCAGCAGCGACACGGCGCGGTAGGCCTCGGCCTGCTTGGACAGGTCGTCGAAGATGATCAGGACGTGCTTGCCGCCGTACATCCAGTGCTGGCCGATGGCCGAGCCGGTGTAGGGCGCCAGGTACTTGAAGCCGGCCGGGTCCGAGGCCGGGGAGGCCACGATGGTCGTGTACTCCATCGCGCCGGCCTCCTCGAGGGCGCCGCGCACGGAGGCGATCGTGGAGCCCTTCTGGCCGATGCCCACGTAGATGCAGCGGACCTGCTTCTTGGGGTCGCCGGACTCCCAGTTGGCCTTCTGGTTGATGATCGTGTCGAGCGCGATCGCCGTCTTGCCGGTCTGGCGGTCACCGATGATGAGCTCGCGCTGGCCGCGGCCGATCGGGATCATCGCGTCGATGGCCTTGATGCCGGTCTGCAGCGGCTCGTGCACCGACTTGCGCTGCACCACCGAGGGGGCTTGGAGTTCCAGGGCGCGCGTCGCCTCGGCCTTGATCTCGCCGAGGCCGTCGATCGGGTTGCCCAGCGGGTCGACGACCCGGCCGAGGAAGGCGTCGCCCACGGGGGCGGACAGCACCTCGCCGGTGCGGTGCACGGGCTGGCCGGCCTCGATGCCGGCGAACTCGCCGAGCACGATGGCGCCGATCTCGCGCTCCTCGAGGTTCAGCGCCAGGCCGAGGGTGCCGTCCTCGAAGCGGAGCAGCTCGTTGGCCATGGCGCCCGGAAGGCCCTCGATGCGGGCGATGCCGTCGCCGGCCTCGCTGACCGTGCCGATCTCCTCGCGGGAACTGCCGCTGGGCGAGAAGGAGGAGACGAAGTCCTCCAGCGCACCGCGGATCTCCTCAGGCCGGATGGTGAGCTCCGCCATCGTCTGTCCCTGCTCCCTGTTCGTGGGTGGTTCGTCAGTGTGTCTAGTGTCCCCGCCGCAGCGGGGTCAGCCGACCACGCGGCGGCGGGCGGCGGCCAGGCGGCTGGCGGTGGTGGCGTCGAGGACCTCGCCGCCGACCTGCACGCGCAGGCCGCCGAGCACCTCGGGGTCGACCTCCACCTGGATCTGCACCCGCTTGCCGTACACGCGGGCGAGCCCGGCTGCGAGGCGGTCCTGCTGCACCGCGGTGAGCGGGACGGCGGCGGTGACGACGGCCAGCAGGCGCGCGCGCCGGGAGGCGGCCGCCTCGAGCAGGTCGTCGAGGGCGCCGGAGACCCGGCGCCCCCGCGGAGCGGTGACCACCTGGCGCACCAGCGCGACGGTGGTGGGGTCGGCGCGGCGGGCCAGCAGGTCGTCGACCAGGGCACCGCGCTGCGCCGGGGTGGCGCGGCCGTCGTCGAGGGCGGCGGTGAGGGCGCGGTCTCCCGCGACCAGCCGCGAGAAGCGGAACAGCTCGTCCTCGACGCTGTCGAGGACCCCGTCGGACTCGGCGCCGGCCAGCATGGCCTGGGTGCCGAGCGCCTCGAGGGCGTCGCCGAGGTCGCGCTGCTCGGACCAGCGGGCACGCACCAGCCCGGACACCACGTCGAGCGTGGGCCCGGAGACCTGGCTGGCCAGGAGGCGCTGGACCAGCGCTGCGCGGTCGGCCTCGGTGCGGCTGCTGTCGGTCAGCGCGCGGCGGAGCCCGACCGAGGAGTCGAGCAGGCCGGCCACCGCGTACAGCTCTTGGCCGAGGGCTGAGGCCCCACCCCGCGCCAGGAGCGGCTCGAGCCGCTCCTGGGCGGCGGCGAGGGAGTCTCGCGAAGCGCCGCGCATCAGCGGCCCGTGCCTCGCGGCGCGGCGTGGGAGCCCGTGGCCCCACCCGTGCTCGGGGCGCCCTGGTCCGCGGTGGTGGCGCTGGCGCGCACCTCCTCGGGCGAGGACTGCTCGAGCTCGGTGAGGAAGCGCTCCACGATGCGCGACTGGCGCGCGGAGTCGGTGAGGGACTCACCGACGATGCGACCGGCGAGCTCGGTGGCCAGGCCGCCCAGCTCGGTGCGCAGCGACGTCACGGCCGCCTGGCGCTCGGCCTCGACCTGACGGCCCGCCGACTCGGTGATGCGCTCCGCCTCGGAGGCGGCGCGCTCGCGCATCTCGACGATGATCTTGGCGCCCTCGGCGCGCGCCTCCTCGCGGATGCGCGCGGCCTCGGCACGGGCGTCGGCGAGCTGGGCGCGGTACTCCTCCAGCGCCGCAGCGGCCTCGGCCTGCGCCTTCTCGGCCTTCTCCATGCCGCCCTGGATGGCTGCCTGGCGCTGGGCCAGCATCGTCTCCAGACGCGGCACGGCGACCTTGTAGGCGACCACCAGGAGGATGATGAAGCAGATGGTCCCGGCGATGATCTCGCCCGGGTGCGGGATGACGGGGTAGGCCTCAGCCCAGAAGCCCGTCTCCGCGGTCAGGACCGTTGTCATGCTCTGCGCTCCTCCTGCTTGCTAAAGGGCCTGCGTCAGCCGAAGACGAACGCGAGCGCGATGCCGAAGATGGCGAACTGCTCACAGAGCACGAAGCCGAGGATGGCGATCGTCTGGAGCATGCCGCGCGCCTCCGGCTGGCGTGCGACGCCGCTGACGTAGGCGGCGAAGATCAGGCCGACGCCGACGCCCGGCCCGATGGCGGACAGGCCGTAGCCGACGATCCCGAGGCTGCCAGTCATAGATCCGTTCCTCTCGATTCCCGCCGCGATCGTGCGACCGAGCGGTCGTGGTGGGTGGTGGTGGGTCCTGTGGTGTCTCTCAGTGGTCGTCCGCGTAGGCCTCAGCGATGTACAGCGAGGTCAGCAGGACGAAGACGTAGGCCTGCAGGAACGAGACGAGGATCTCGAAGGCCGTGATGAAGAGGAAGATCGCGAAGGTCGGGATGGAGACGACCTTCAGGAACGCACCGCCGTGCAGCAGCATGTACTCCCCGCCCAGGGCGAAGAGCAGGAGCAGGGTGTGGCCCGCGAACATGTTGCCGAAGAGGCGCAGCGCCAGCGTGACCGGGCGGATGACCAGGAAGGTCAGGAGCTCGAGCACGAAGACGACCGGGACGGCCGCGATGGGGAGCCCGGCGGGCACGAGGTGGCGCAGGGTCCCGCCGACGCCGTTGCGGCGCAGCTGGGCGCCGATGTAGACGACCCAGACCCCCATCGCCAGGACCAGCGGGAAGCCGATCCGGCTGAACGTGGGGTACTGGACGAACGGCGTGATGCCCATCAGGTTGTTGACGAGCACCAGGGTGAAGATCGCCAGCAGCAGGCCCAGGTACGGACGCACGTGGGCCGCGCCGATGACGTCACGCCCCACCGAGTTGCGCACGAAGCCGTACACGCCCTCGAGCGCCCACTGTCCGCGGCCGGGCACCAGCGAGAGCCGGCGGGTGGCGAGCACCAGGACGAGGCAGATGGCCGCCGTGGTCAGCGCCATGACGAACATGGGCCGGGTGATGGCGAACGCGCCGTCACCGATCAGCGGCTGCCAGAAGTCGGCGGGACTCGGGGGCACGAAGCCCGCTGAAGTCGGCACACCGATCATCCGTGGGCATCCTCTCGGTCGAAGTGCGGCCGGGTGGGTGCGATCTCGAGCGGGCTACGTCGTCCGCATCCCTGAGCACCACCTGCGTGAGCGGGAACACCGTATCGGACGGAGGAGGTGCTCCCGACCGTCCGGGTGCTCGTCACCGCGGCGACGACGGATCCGCGGAGTCCGGAGCGGGCTGCTCGTCGAACAGGAGCGTCCGCACCCGGGTGAACGCGACGACCTGCCCCACGGTCCAGGCCAGTGACACCGCGCAGGCGGAGATGGCGAAGGCGATGGGCGAGAGCCACGTCGCGTCACGGAAGAGGATGAGGAAGAGCCCCAGCAGGAGCACCACCGTCATGTACCCGACCATGGCGATGCCCAGCACGATCACCGGCTCGAGGTGCCGCACCTTCTGCAGCACCAGCGTGCTGGCGGCGAACGTGACCCCCACCAGCAGCGCAGCCGTCACGGCCCCGGAGGCTCCGAGGCCGCCCTGCACCACCCAGAAGACCACCACCGCCACGACGGCGACGACGGCGGCGGGGAGCGAGCCGCCCTTGAGCATGGCGCGGTACGGGTCCTGCGGGCGCGCGGCCTGCACGGTGTCTCCAGACGTCAGGGGGCGGGACTGCCGATCCTAGACGCGGGGAGGCGGTCCCCCGGTCGGCGCGGACCGCCGCTCGGGTGGCTTCCCGGTGCTGCGCTGCGGGCCCGCCGGGTGCTGCGGACGTGACGGACGCCTCACCCGATCGGCCGCAGCGGCCTTCCCGGCGGCGGGCGCGCCGCCACGCTGCCGGAGCAGGAGGGGGCCGTGGGTGCGGGCCCTGCGGCGCGCCGGCCCGAGGGTCACGAGCACCGCCAGGAGGAGCGCAGCCCCCCAGCCCACGAGCGCCGTCCTCAGCGGGACGAAGGCCAGCGAGATGGCGCCGAAGGACACCACCGCCGTCCACAGCCACAGCACGAGCACCGCCCTGCCGTGCGTGTGGCCGAGCGAGAGCAGGCGGTGGTGCAGGTGCAGCTTGTCCGCGGCGAAGGGTGACTGCCCCGCGAGCACGCGGCGCACCACCGCCCAGACGAGGTCGGTCAGCGGGAGCAGCAGCACGGCGATGGGCAGGAGCACCGGGAGGAAGACGGGGGCCACCTGGGCACCGCTGATCTGGCTGATGCTGGCCGGGTCGACCTGCCCGGTGACGGACACCGCGGAGGCCGCGAGCAGCAGGCCGATGAGCATCGAGCCGGAGTCGCCCATGAAGATCCGCGCCGGGTGGGCGTTGTGCGGGAGGAAGCCCAGGCAGACGCCCACGAGCACCGCCACCGTGAGGGAGCCGAGGTTGGCGTAGTTGTCGGTGTTGACGGTGCGGGTGAACAGGTAGGAGTACACGAAGAAGGCGGCGCCGCCGATGCCGACGACGCCGGCCGCCAGACCGTCGAGCCCGTCGACGAAGTTGACGGCGTTGATCCCCACGACGACGGCGAGCACCGTCACCGCCAGGAAGAGCCCGGCGGACCCCACGATGAGCCCGCCGCCCCAGGGCAGGCTGTACAGCTGCACCCCCTGCCAGGCCATGAGCCCCGCCGCCAGCACCTGGCCCGCCAGCTTGGTCAGGGGGTCCAGGCCCCAGACGTCGTCGGCGACGCCCAGCAGGCCGACGATGGCCGCCCCGGCGAGCACCGCCCAGGGCGCGCGGTTGTCGCGGAACAGGTCCGACAGGAACGGCATCTGGCTCGCCGCCACGAAGGCGACCACCACCCCGGCGAGCATCGCCAGGCCGCCCAGGCGCGGCGTCGGCACGGAGTGGACGTCGCGGTCGCGCACCGCCGTCATCGCTCCCGCCTTCTCGGCGATGCGCCGGGCGAGGGGGGTGGCGAGGTAGGTGGTGCCCGCAGCGAGGAGCAGCAGGAGGAGGTAGGCCCTCACCCTGGAGGCTCGTCCTCGTCGTCCACCGGGACCACCATGCGGAGCGCCGCGGTGGGCACGGCGCCGCGGCGAAGCACCCTGAGGCGCTCGCCGGTCGCGTCGACGATGGTGGAGGGCGGGGCGTCGGCGCGGGCGGCCTCGCCGTCGTCGAGGTAGGCGGCCACGGCGTCGCCCAGCTGCGCCTCGGCCTCGGCGGCCGTGGTCGCCGCGGGCTGCCCGGTGCGGTTGGCGCTGCTGACCGCGAGGGGCCCGGTGGAGCGCAGCAGCTCGCGCGCCAGGTCGTGGTCTGGCACCCGCACGGCCACGGTGCCGCCGGTGTCGCCGAGGTCCCACCGCAGGGAGGGCTGGGCGCGGCACACCAGCGTCAGCCCGCCGGGCCAGAACGCCTCGGCCAGCGCCCGGGCCTCCGGCGGGACGCCCGTGGCCAGTCCGTCCAGCACGGCGACGTCGGAGACGAGCACGGGCGGCGGCATCGACCGGCCGCGGCCCTTGGCAGCCAGCAGGCGGGTCACGGCCTCGGCGTCGAAGGCGTCGGCGGCGATGCCGTGCACCGTGTCGGTCGGCAGCACCACCAGCTCGCCGCGGGCGAGGGCGTCACGGGCGTGGCGCAGGCCCGCCTCGCGGGCGGAGGGGTCCGTGCAGTCGTAGCGGCTGCTCACGGACGCCAGTGTGTCACTGCGACGGGGCGGATCCTGGCGGCGCGCAGGTGCCAGCAGGCCGGGCGAGGCGGGCGCTCGTCGCACGGGGCCTGCCGCCGGCGTCGTCGTGGGTGGTGGCGCCCTCCCAGGCGGGCGGCGCCAGCAGCCCGCGCAGCGACTCTCCCTGCACCTCGGCGTGCTCGACGACGACGAACCCGCCGGGCGCCAGCAGCGCCGCCGCCCGCGCGACCACGCCGCGCGGGACGAGCAGGCCGTCCTCGCCGCCGCCCCACAGCGCGAGCGCCGGGTCGTGGTCGCGGACCTCCGGCTCTCGGGGGACGGCACCGGGGGGCACGTACGGCGGGTTGGAGGCGACCACGTCCACCGTCCCGTCGAGCTCGGGGAGCACCTCCGCCGACGTCGCGTCGCCCAGGACCAGCCGCACCCGCTCAGCGGACCGGTGCGCGTCGACGTTCCGGCGCGCCCACGCGTGCGCGCCCGGGTCGAGCTCGACGGCGACGACGACGGCGGACGGCACCTCCGACGCGACCGCCAGCGCCACGGCCCCCGAGCCGGTGCAGAGGTCCACCACGAGCGGGCGGCGCCCGCTGCGCGCGACCTGCGCGGCGGCCTCGAC
This sequence comes from Quadrisphaera setariae, assembly GCF_008041935.1. Taxonomy (NCBI): domain Bacteria; kingdom Bacillati; phylum Actinomycetota; class Actinomycetes; order Kineosporiales; family Kineosporiaceae; genus Quadrisphaera; species Quadrisphaera setariae. Next base: position 132,605 of record NZ_VKAC01000009.1, on the reverse strand, counting down.
GGCGAGGCCGGCCGTGGTCTCGGTCTCCGGGCGCGGCACGAAGACACCGGGGCCGACGAGGAGCTCCAGACCTCGGAACGGCGCGGTGCCGAGCAGGTGCTGCAGCGGCTCGCGCGCCTCCCGCCGCGCCACCAGCGCGGCCAGCCGCCCGGCCTGGCCGGCCGTCAGCGCGGTGCCGCGCAGGGCGGCGGCCCGCAGCTCCCCCAGCCCCAGGCCCAGCACTCCGGCGGCCAGGAGGTCGGCGTCGACGGCCGGCGAGGGGACGCCGGCCGCTGCCAGGCGCGCTCTCGCGGCGCGCAGCACGGCTCCCAGGTCGCCGCCGCGGCGCTCGTCGTCCACCGAGGTGCCCGCGAGGTCGTCCACGCGGTCAGGCACCGGCGTCGGCGAGACGGGCGGCGAGGTCGGCGTCGACGCAGGACTGCACGACGGGGTCGAGGTCTCCGGCGAGCACCTGGTCGAGGTTGTAGGCCTTGTACCCGGTGCGGTGGTCGCTGATGCGGTTCTCGGGGTAGTTGTACGTGCGGATCCGCTCGGACCTGTCCACCGTGCGCACCTGCGAGCGGCGCGCAGCGGACGCGGACGCCTCAGCGGCCTCCTGCTGGGCCGCGCGCAGCCGCGCCCGCAGGATGCGCATCGCCTGCTCGCGGTTCTGCAGCTGGCTCTTCTCGTTCTGGCAGCTCACCACGGTGCCCGTGGGCAGGTGGGTGATGCGGACGGCGGAGTCGGTGGTGTTGACGCTCTGGCCGCCGGGTCCCGAAGACCTGAAGACGTCGATGCGCAGGTCGTTCTGGCTGATCTCCACCTCGCCCGCGTCCTCCACCTCCGGGACCACCACGACGCCGACGGCGGAGGTGTGGATGCGACCCTGCGACTCCGTGACCGGCACGCGCTGCACCCGGTGCACCCCACCCTCGAACTTCAGGCGCGCCCACGGCCCGTCGAGGCCGTCGTCGCCACCGCGGCGCTTCACCGCCACGGAGACGTCCTTGTAGCCGCCCAGGTCGGAGTCGGTGGACGACAGCACCTCGGTGCGCCAGCCCGACCGCTCGGCCCACCGCAGGTACATGCGCAGCACGTCCCCCGCGAACAGGGCGGACTCCTCACCGCCCTCCCCCGCCTTCACCTCCAGGATGACGTCGGAGCCGTCCTCCGGGTCGCGCGGCGCCAGCACCTCGCGCAGGCGGTCCGCGGCGGTGCGCTCGGCCTCCTCCAGCGCCGGCAGCTCCTCGGCGAAGGCGGGGTCCTCCGCGGCCAGCTGGCGGCCCGCCGCCAGGTCCTCCTCTGCGGCCTCCCGGGCGGCGGCGGCCACGGCCACCCGCCCCAGCTCGGCGTAGCGGCGCCCCAGCGCGCGGGCGCGGGAGGCGTCGGCGTGGACGGCGGGGTCGGCGAGCTGGCGCTCGACCTCGGCGTGCTCGGCGAGCATCTCGCTGAGGCGGTCGGGTGACCGCTCACCACCGGTGGGGCTGGTCACGGGGTCTCCTGGCGTGTGGGGGGTGCTGCGTGGGGGTGGCACGACGAACGCCGGCCCTCCCCTGCTCGGGGCGGGCCGGCGTTCGAGGGAGCCGGTGTCAGCTCTTCTTCGCGTAGCGCTGGTTGAAGCGCGCGATGCGGCCGCCGGTGTCGAGGATCTTCTGCTTGCCCGTGTAGAACGGGTGGCAGGCGCTGCACACGTCGGCGCGGATCTCCGTGCCGGGCGCGGAGCTGCGCGTGGTGAACGTGTTCCCGCAGGTGCAGGTCACGGTGGTCTCGTGGTAGTCCGGGTGGATCTCGCTCTTCACAGCATCTCCTCGAGTGTCGGTGGCCGCCGGGTCGTGCTGCCCCCTCGGAACGGAGCGCACGTGAGCCGGAGCCGGCGAGCAGTCTGCCAGCAGGACTGGCACTCCTCCTAACGCAGCAGACCCCGCGGGGCTTCCCGCGGGGTCTGCTGCACCAGGGGCGTCCCCTGAGCGGTGGAGGTCAGTCCTTCGCCGGCGGGCGGGCGCCGCCGGCCGTCGGGGTCTGCGCCTTCACCTGCATGAGGAACTCGGTGTTGCTCTTCGTGTCGCGCATCTTGCTGAGCAGCAGCTCGAGGGACTGCTGGCTGTCGAGCGCGGTGAGCACCCGGCGGAGCTTCCACATCACCGCCAGCTCCTCGCGGCCCAGGAGGATCTCCTCGCGGCGCGTGCCGGAGGGGTTCACGTCGACGGCGGGGAACACCCGCTTGTCGGCCAGGCGACGGTCGAGCCGCAGCTCCATGTTCCCGGTGCCCTTGAACTCCTCGAAGATGACCTCGTCGGCCTTCGAGCCGGTCTCGACGAGCGCCGAGGCGATGATCGTCAGCGAGCCGCCGTTCTCGATGTTGCGGGCAGCACCGAAGAACTTCTTCGGGTGGTACAGCGCGGCAGCGTCGACACCGCCGGACAGGATGCGCCCGCTCGCCGGCGCGGCGAGGTTGTAGGCGCGGCCCAGGCGGGTCAGCGAGTCGAGCAGCACGACGACGTCGTGCCCCAGCTCCACCAGGCGCTTGGCCCGCTCGATGGCGAGCTCGGCGGCAGCGGTGTGGTCGGACGCGGGCCGGTCGAAGGTCGAGGCGATGACCTCGCCCTTCACGGTCCGCTGCATGTCCGTGACCTCTTCGGGGCGCTCGTCGACGAGCACGACCATGAGGTGGACCTCGGGGTTGTTGATGCTGATCGCGTTGGCGATCGCCTGCATCATCAGGGTCTTGCCGGCCTTGGGCGGCGAGACGATGAGACCGCGCTGGCCCTTGCCGATGGGGGCGACCAGGTCGACGATGCGCGTCGCCGTGATGCCCGGCTCGGTCTCCAGGCGCAGGCGCTCGTTCGGGTACAGCGGCGTGAGCTTGCTGAACTCCGGACGGCGGCGCGCCTCGTCGGGCGACATGCCGTTGACGCTGTCGAGGCGGACGAGCGCGTTGAACTTCTGCGCCCCGCGCCCGCCAGCGGCCTGCTGCTGCGCCTGCTCACCGTCGCGGGGGGCCTTGACGGCACCGGTGACGGCGTCGCCCGGGCGCAGCCCGGACTTCTTCACCTGGCCGAGCGGCACGTACACGTCGTTCGGGCCGGCGAGGTAGCCGGAGGTGCGGATGAACGCGTAGTTGTCGAGCACGTCGAGGATGCCCGCCACCGGGACGAGCACGTCGTCCGGGGAGACCTCGACGGGAGCCTCGGCCTCCAGGCCCGGATCGGTGCGCCCGCGGCGGCCCTTGCGGTCGCGGTCGCGGTAGCGCCCACGGCGTCCGCGGCGTCCGCGCAGGTCGTCGTCGTCCTCGTCCTCGCCGGGGACGGCCTGGTCGAGGCGCTGCTGCGGCGGGACGGACGTGCGCTGGAGGGGTGCGGAGCGCTCCTCGGTGCGGACCTGCTCCCCGCGCTCACGACGCGCGCGGTCGTTGCGCTCGCTGCGCTCGGCGAGGGCGCGGTCGAGGTCGAGGCGCACCTCCTCGGCGCGGTCGCGGGCGTCGCGCTGGGACGAGCGCTCGGGGCGCTCGACCCGGTCGGCGCGGTCCGCGCGCTCGACGCGGTCCGTGCGCTCGACGCGGTCCGTGCGCTCGACGCGCGCCTCGGCCAGCTCGGCGAGGTCGGGCAGCAGCGCCTGGGCGTCGGCGGCGGGCTGCGCAGCACGGTCGGTGCGCTCAGCGCGGTCGGCGCCAGCGGGCCGCTCGACGCGCTCCGGACGGTCAGCGCGCTCAGCGCGGTCGGCACCAGCGGACCGCTCGACGCGCTCCGGACGGTCAGCGCGCTCAACACGGTCGGCACCAGCGGACCGCTCGACGCGCTCCGGACGGTCAGCGCGCTCAACACGGTCGGCACCAGCGGACCGCTCGACGCGCTCGCGAGGCGCGCGGGTGCGACGGGCGGGACGCTCGTCGCTGCGCTGCTCGGGCGCCTCGGCGGCCGGCGCGGAGGGCTCCACGACCGGCGCAGCTGCCGGCTCGGCGACGATCTCGGCGGCGGAGGCAGCAGGTGCAGCGGTCTCGGCGGGCGACTGCTCCGGGGAGCGGCGCTGGCGGCGGACGGCGCTGGTGCGGGTGGCGGGCGCGGCCTCGCCACCAGCAGCGGCAGCGGCGCCGGTCCCGGTGCTGGGCTGACCGCCGGCCTGGGCGGCCTTGATGACGTCGAGCAGCTCGCTCTTGCGCATCCGGGCCGTTCCGGAGACGCCCAGCTGCACCGCCAGCGCCTGCAGCTCGGGCAGGCGGAGGCCGGTGAGCCCGGCGCGGCGCGCGCCGGGCTCGGTCGCTGCGCCGGACTGCGCCGGTGCGGCGATCTCGGTGGTGTCGGTCACGAAGGTCCTTCCCCCTCGTCAGCGCCTCGGTGGACACCAGAGGCGGGTCACCGGGCAGAGGCCGGTGCGGAGTGACGCCGTGCGGGACTCCGATCGCAGACATGCGCGGTGCGCAGGTCCGGCAGAGCGGAGAGGGCCCGTGGATCTCCACGGCAGATGTGTCGACCCGTGGGGCCAGCAGATGGCGGCGACAGCGGCGCCGCGCGAAGGCCAGCAGGGCTGGACCCACACTAGCACCCGGTCAGAGCAGCCGCCTCGTGCTCGAAGCGGCAGCTCCGGCGTCGTCGAGACACCACCCGAACGGCCGCGAAGCCCTCCGGTGTCCCCGCACGTCCCATCGGCGCACCACTGCGCTCTCTGAGGTGTTCGCGGCGACGGGTCCTGCCGTCAGCCGGCCAGCACCTCCACGGCGACGCCCTCGCGCGCCACTCCGGGCTCCAGCGCGAGCCAGCCGGAACGGGCTCCCACCAGCGCACGAGCACCGGCGGCCGCTGCGTCGCCCGCGCAGAGGACGAGCACCGAGGGGCCCGCGCCGGAGATGACGGCGGCGTGCCCGGCGGCGCGCAGGTCGCCGAGCAGCGAGGCGCTGGCGGGCATGGCGGCCGCCCGCTGCTCCTGGTGGAGGCGGTCCTCGGTGGCGGCGAGCAGCAGGTCCGGCCGGCGGGTGACGGCTTCCACGAGCAGGGCTGCGCGGCCAGCGGTGTGGGCGGCGTCACCATGGGTGACGTGCAGCGGCAGCATGGCGCGGGCGCGGGCGGTGGAGAGCTCGACGTCGGGCACGCAGAGCACCGGCACCACGTCAGCACAGGGGTCGACCCGCACCGCGCGCCAGGGGCCGTGGGCGCCCTCGCGCCAGCCGAGCGTGAGGCCGCCCAGCAGGGAGGCCGCCGCGTTGTCGGGGTGGCCCTCGATCCCGCAGACCAGGTCGAGCAGCACCTCGCGGGGCAGCGGCTCGTCCAGCAGCGCCGACCCGGCGGCCGCCCCGGCCACCACCGCGGCGGCCGAGGAGCCCACGCCGCGCCCGTGGGGCACGCCGTTGCGACTGGTCACGCGCAGGCGCGGCTGGTCGGCGGCGGCGACGCCGGCGGCGTGCAGCGCCGCCCTCACCGACCTGACCAGCAGGTTGCCCTCACCGCCGCGGATCGAGCCGGAGCCCTCGCCGCTGACCTCCACCTCCGCGCTGGACGCCTCGTCGCCGCCGCGCGCCGTCCCGGCCAGCGCCTCGACGACCACCTCGTCGCGCAGTCCGAGCGCCAGCCCCAGGGCGTCGAAGCCGGGCCCCAGGTTGGCGCTGGAGCCGGGGACGACCACGCGCACCCGGCGTCCGAGGACCGGGGTGCTCACGCCAGCGCCCGCGCCCGCTCCAGGCCGAGCGCACCCGCGGCGGAGTCGGCGTCGACGCCGACCCGGACGGGGCGGACCTCGCTGCCGTCGGCCTCGCGCAGGGCCCACTGGGGGTCCTTGAGGCCGTGGCCGGTCACCGTGACGACGATGGTGAGCCCCCGCTCCACCAGACCCGCCGCGTGGCGCTTGAGCAGACCGGCGACGCCTGCGGCGGAAGCGGGCTCCACGAAGACGCCGTCACGGGAGGACAGCAGCCGGTGGGCCGCGAGGATCTCCTCGTCGGTCACCGCCTCGACCACGCCACCGGACTCGTCGCGGGCGGCGACGGCCTGGTCCCAGGAGGCGGGGTTGCCGATGCGGATGGCGGTGGCGATGGTGTCGGGCGACTCCACCGGACGCCCCTCGACGATCGGCGCGGCACCGGCGGCCTGGAAGCCCCACATGCGCGGACGCCGGGTGGCGGGGCCCGGCTGGCCCGAGGTGGCTGCGTACTCCGTGTAGCCGCGCCAGTAGGCGGTGATGTTGCCGGCGTTGCCGACGGGCAGGCAGTGCACGTCGGGGGCGTCGCCGAGGGCGTCCACCACCTCGAAGGCCGCCGTCTTCTGCCCCTCGATGCGCGCCGGGTTGACGGAGTTCACCAGCTCCACCGGGTAGGCCTCGGCGAGCTCGCGGGCGAGCCGCAGGCAGTCGTCGAAGTTGCCGTCCACCTGCAGCAGCGTCGCGCCGTGGGCGACCGCCTGGCTGAGCTTGCCCATGGCGATGCGGCCGTCGGGCACGAGCACGCCGCAGGACAGGCCCGCGGCGGTGGCGTAGGCGGCCGCCGAAGCGGAGGTGTTGCCCGTGGAGGCGCAGATCACGGCCCGGGCGCCGTCGGCGGCGGCGCGCGTCATCGCCACCGTCATGCCGCGGTCCTTGAAGGAGCCGGTGGGGTTGCAGCCCTCCACCTTGAGCCGGACGTCGCAGCCGGTGAGCTCCGACAGGTGGCGGGCGCGCACGAGCGGCGTGCCCCCCTCGCCGAGCGTCACCGCGGGCGCTCCTGCCACGACGGGCAGGCGCTCCCGGTACTCCTCGACCACCCCGCGCCACTGGTGCGCCATCAGCTGTCCCCTTCCACACGCAGCACCGAGGCCACCGAGGCCACGGCGTCGAGCTCCGACAGGTCCGCCACGCACCCGGCCAGGGCGGCGTCGGCGGCGGTGTGCGTCACGACGACCAGCGAGGCCGACCCGCCCTCGCCGGCCACCGCTCCCGCGGACGGCCGCTGGCGCACGGTCTCGATGGAGACCCCGTGGGCGGCGAAGACCTGGGCGACCGCGGCGAGCACCCCGGGGCGGTCCGCCACCACGAGGCGCACCTGGTAGCGGGTGCGCACCGCGTCCGTGGGCAGCACCGGCAGGTCGGCGTGGCCGAGCACCCGAGGGCCCTGGCTGCCGTCCTGGCGGTGGCGCGCGAGCGTCACGAGGTCGCCCAGGACGGCGCTGGCCGTGGGCCGCCCGCCCGCGCCCTGGCCGTAGAACATGAGGTCACCGGCTCCGGCGGCCTCGACGAAGACCGCGTTGTAGGCGCCGCGGACGCTGGCCAGCGGGTGCTCGCGGCTCAGCAGGACCGGGTGCACGCGGGCCTGCACGCCCTCGACCTCGTTCCCGGCGTCGTCGACGCCGGTGGTGCGCTCGGCCACGGCCAGCAGCTTCACCACGGCGCCGGCCTCGCGGGCCGCCGCCACGTCCTCGGCGGACACGGAGCGGATCCCCTCGCGGTGCACGTCGTCGATGGTCACAGGGGTGTGGAAGGCGAGCGTCGCGAGGATCGCGGCCTTGGCGGCGGCGTCCCACCCGTCGACGTCCGCGGTGGGGTCGGCCTCGGCGAAGCCCAGCTCCTGCGCGCGGGCCACGGCGGCGTCGAACGTCTCGCCGCGGGAGTCCATCTGGTCGAGCACGTAGTTGGTGGTGCCGTTGACGATGCCGAGCACCCGCTCGACGCGGTCGCCGGCGAGCGACTCCCGCAGCGGCCTGATGATCGGGATGGCGCCGGCCACGGCCGCCTCGAAGTACAGGTCCACCCCGGCGGCGTCAGCGGCGGCGTGCAGCTCGCGCCCGTGGGCGGCCAGCAGGGCCTTGTTGCCGGTGACGGCGCTCGCGCCGTGCTCGAAGGCCCGCAGCAGCAGGCTGCGCGCCGGCTCCAGACCCCCCACCAGCTCGACGACGACGTCGGCGCGGGTCACCAGCGCATCGGCGTCGGCGGTGAGCAGCGCGCGGTCGAGCACCCCGTCCACGCCCTCGCGCGGCGCGCTCGCGTCGCGCACGGCGATCCCGACCAGCTCGATCGCCACCCCGGCGCGGGCCGACAGTTCGGCCACGCTCTCCGAGCCCGGCGCCAGCGCCACCGCCACCTGGCTGCCCACCGAGCCGCAGCCCAGCAGCGCCACCCGCACCCGCTCCACACCCGCTCCTGTCCACCGGCCCGGTCACGGGTCGAGCCCCGCGGCGCGCCAGTCTCCCAGACGGCCGGGGTCCCCGTGCGCCCCGCGTACCCTTCGGCGCGTGGACGACTCGGTGCCGGTGTGGACGGTGGTGCTGGTGGGCGCCGTCCTGCTCGCCGCGGGCGGCCTGGTGCCCTACGTGGTGGCCCGCGCGGCCGCGGGGCGGCTGCGCCGCAACCGCTGGGTGGGCGTGCGCACCCCCGCCACCCTCGCCGGTGACGCGGGCTGGCGCACCGGGCACGCCGCCGCGCGCCCCTGGGCCGCGGTGGCGGGCGCGCTGCTCGCGCTGTCCGGGCTCGGTGCGCTCGTGGTGGGCGCGACCACCGGCGCGCCGGGCCCCTTCGCCGCCGTCGTCGTGGGGGGCGCGGTGCTCGGGGCCGCGGCGCTCGTGGCCGGGGCGGTCCGCGCCGACGCCGCCGCCCGAGGATCGCTCAGCCGCTGACCTGCGGCGCTGGCCTCAGGCGCTGAGCCGGCGCGCGATCTCGGCGTTCCGGTCCGCCAGCAGGCCCTCCAGCGTCCGCCGCACGAGCACCGCGTCGGCGACCCGCCCGAGCGGCCCCAGCGGGCTCGTCCACGTCATCCGGTCCGTGGACCGGGTGCGGGGCGCACCGGTCGGCGAGGGCGGCAGCGGGTCGAAGAGGTGCTCGTGGCGGAAGGCGGCGAAGGCACCGGAGACCATCGCGTCGACGAAGCGCGCTCCCCCGCCAGGTGTCGCCTCGTCCACCTCGAGGATCTCGGTGGTGTGGCGCAGCGGGACGAGGCCGTGGAGGCGCAGCGACCAGCGCACCCGCTCCCCCGCGCCGATCCGGCCGCTGGTGCGGCTCCCCGGCCCCGCGGGCACCGGGCGCACCCGGTGTCGCCGACCGGCGGCTCGCTCGACGTCGAGGTCGAGGGAGACCGCGAGCACGGTGGCCACGTCGCCGGGGAGGTCGGTGGAGGCCTCGATCGTCGGCACCGGTCCACTGTGGGCGAGGGCCGGGCGAAGCGCACTCCCGGGGGCGGGGCGAGGGCGCGGTGCGCCACCCCGCGCACCGGGACGGTCAGCCCAGGCCGTGGCCCAGGAGCGCACGCAGGGCGTCCAGGTGGGCCCTCAGCGCCGCTCGGCCGTCCTCCGTCAGCGCCAGCCACGTGCGGGGGCGCCGCCCGACCCGCCCCTTGGTCACCTCGACGTAGCCCGCGGCCTCCAGGGCCGCGACCTGCTTGGACAGCACCGAGTCGGAGACCTCCACCGCGTCGCGGACCTCGCCGAACTCCGCGCGGTCGACACCGGAGAGGGCGGAGACCACCGACAGGCGCACGGGCGAGTGGATGACGTCGTCGAGCTGGTGGCGGGGGTGCGCTCCTGCGCTGCTCGTGCTGCTCGCGCTCGTCATCGGCGCGACCACCGCAGGGCGAGCACCGCCGTGGCCAGCAGCGGCACCGCGGTGACCAGGGCTGCGGGCAGCCAGTAGGCCAGCTCGCCGTGCCGGGGGTGACCCCCCAGCAGGGCGACGGCGTAGACGACGCCCCAGGAGAGCCAGGCCAGGGCGTGCAGCCGTCCCTCGCGGCGCAGCCGCACCGGGCGGGTGGCGGCGTACCCGACGCCGAGGGACACGAGGAGCACCCAGCCGATCATCGCCAGCGTCGTCCCGGTGTCCCCGCCGAGCCCGATGAGGAGGACGACGACGACGCTGCCGACCGCGAAGGCGCCGAAGTACCCGGCGAGCCAGCGTCCCCGGGCGGTGAGGCCGCGGCGCGCGGTGTCGGCGCCCGCAAGGGCGGCGCGGGCCTGGTCAGCGGTGAGGGGGGCGTGCTCGCTCATGCCACGAGTGTGGCAACTACTTTCCACACTGGCAAGTACTTTCCTCGACCGGCGTCACAGCTGGGCGAGCAGGAAGTCGCGGCGCTTCTCCAGCACCTCCACCGACGCCGACGCCGACGCCGGCCCCGGCACCGCCTTGCGCAGCGCCACGTGCACCCGGGCGTGCGGTTCGCCGGACCGCGACGCCACCCGCGCCACCAGCTGGTTCACCTCGCGGCGCAGCTCCGCGGCCGCGCGCCAGCCGGCCTGCCCCTCATCGGGCTCGAAGCGCCCCGTCTCGCCTCCGGCAGCACCGCGGCCGCCGAGGCCGCCGTCGTCGTCGCCCAGTCCGCCGAAGAGGTCGTCCTGCACGGCGGCAGCGGCCGCGGCGCGGCGGTGCTCGTCGTCGCGCTGGGACAGCAGGGCGGCGGTCTGCTCCGGGGTGAGCATGCCCGCGAGCAGGCCGAGGTGCTCGCCGTCCTCCTCGGTCAGCGCCGGCGCGGCACCGGCCAGCACCGCGCGGCCGCCGTGCAGGACGTGCGCGAACTGGGCGTCGGCGTCGAGCGCGCGCCACTCGCGGGTCTCCGCCGCGGCGCGCTCGGGCCGCGGCAGCGGGTCGAGGTCCTCGCTGGGCTCCGCGGGCGGCGGGATGACGTGGTTGCGCTCCTCCTCCATGGAGGCGGCCAGCGTGAGCAGCGGTCGCACGGCGGGCAGGAAGACCGTGGCGGCTTCGTGCGGACCGCGGCTGCGGACCACGCGGCCGACCGCCTGCGCGAAGAACAGCGGCGTCCGGTAGCTCGTCATCCAGGCGAGCACGGCGGCGCGCGGCACGTCGACGCCCTCCGAGACCATGCGCACGCAGACCGCGATGCGCGTGGTGCCCGCGCCGAACTTCTCGATCTTCTGCGAGGCCTTCGGGTCGTCCGAGAGGATCAGCTCGGGCTTTTGGCCGGTGACCTTCTTGACGATGGCGGCGTAGGCGCGCGCGTCGTCCTGGTCGCTGGCCAGCACCAGGCCGGCGGCGTCGGGCATGCCGTGGGCGCGCAGGTGCGTGATGCGCTCGTCGACGGCGGCGATGACGTGCGGCACCCACTGGCCCTTGGGGTCCAGCACGGTCTTCCAGGCGTTGGCCTCGACGCTCTTCGTGCTCGGCTCGGACAGCGACGCCGCGACCACCTCGCCGGCGCTGTTGCGCCAGCGAGCCGTGCCCGTGTACGCGGCGAAGACCACCGGGCGGACCACGCCGTCGCGCAGGGCCTCGCGGTAGCCGTAGGTGTAGTCCGCCGACGACCGGAGCTCTCCCGGCTCTCCGTCGGGCACCTCCGCGTACCTGACGAAGGGGATCCGCTCCCCCGGCTTGGTGCGGAACGGCGTCCCCGTGAGGCACAGGCGGCGGGCGGCCCTGTCGAAGGCCTCCTCGGCGGCTTCGCCCCAGCTCAGGCCGTCACCGGCGTGGTGGACCTCGTCGAGGATGACGAGCGTCTTGGCGGCCGTGCACCGGGCGGCGTGCAGGGCGGGCTTGCCCGCCACCTGCGCGTACGTGGTGACGTAGCCCCTGGTGCCCGCCCGCACGGGCCCGACGGCGTTGGTGAGCGTGGGGTCCAGCACGATCCCCGCGGCGTGGGCCGCCTCGGCCCACTGCGTGCGCAGGTGGTCGGTGGGGGCGACGACGACGACGCGCGCCACCTCGCGCCGGGCGAGCAGGCGGGCCGCCAGCGTCAGGGCGAACGTCGTCTTGCCGGCGCCGGGCGTCGCCGTGACGAGGTAGTCGGTCGGCTTCTCGGCCTCGTAGCGGCCCAGCGCCTCCGACTGCCAGGCGCGCAGCGGCCGGCCGCCGTGGGACTCCACCGGCCCGACCACCGCGCCGGGGTCGCCCGGGGCCTCCGCGGCCAGGTGCGCGGAGGCGGTCAGACGTGCTCGCTGGAGCGGGGAGGTGCTCACGACCCGGCCACGCTAGCCGCTCGCGCGCCCGTCCCGGGGCCGTTCTCCCAGCCGCCCGCGGGGCGCACCCGCAGCGCCACGGCCGCAGCCAGCAGTCCCACCAGCGACAGCCCGCCGAAGACCAGGGCGAACGTCACACCGCCGTCGGAGCTCGCGCCGGCCAGGTCCCCGGTCGCGGCCGTGGCGTGGAGGTCGGGCGCGGAGCCCAGGCGGGCGGCGAAGACCGCCCCGGCCACCCCGATGCCCACCACCGCGCCGAGCGCGTCGGACAGCTGCAGCGCGGCGCTGTGCCGGCCGCGCAGGTCCGGCGGGCTCATCGACAGGGTGAGCACGCTGGTGCTCGACAGGGTCAGGCCCATGCCGAGCCCGCCCACGGCCCAGACGGCCAGCACGGCCATGCCCGGCAGCAGGTGCAGCGACGGCAGCACGAGCAGGCCCACCGCGCACGCGACGAGCAGCCCGCCGACCGCCATCAGCCGGGACCTGTCCATCCGCAGCCCCTGCCGGCCCTGCAGCGCGGAACCGAGGGTCCAGCCCATCGCCGCGCCGGTGAGGGCCAGCCCGGCGAGCGTCACGGGCAGCCCGCGCTCCAGCACGAGCATGAGAGGGACGTACGACTCCGCCCCGAAGAAGCCCGCGGTCATGATGCCGCGCACCGCGATGACGCTGGGCAGCCCGCGCTCCGCCCGCAGCGTGCCCCCGGGCAGCAGCGCGGGGAGGGCGACCAGGACGGCGACGACGCCCACCAGCACCGACACCACCGGCAGCACCCGCAGCGGCACCAGCTCGGCGGCCCCGGCCTGCGCCAGGCCCGCGCCGGCGGCCACGCCCAGGCCGCGCACCGCCCGGGCGCGCTGGCTGAGCAGTCCCGGACGCTCCGGCGCGCCCGCCTCGGGCGCGGGTGCGCCCAGGTGCCACAGGCGCGGCAGGAGCACGGCTCCGACCACCACGGCCAGCGGCGCGACGAGCAGGAACACCGCCCGCCAGCTCCAGGCGGTGGCCAGCCAGCCCGCGGCCAGCGGACCGATGACGGCGGGCAGCACCCAGGCCGAGCTGATCCAGGCGAAGACCCGGGGCCTCACGGCCTCCTCGAAGACCGCGCCGACCACGGCGTACAGCGACACCACCAGCAGGCCGCCACCGAGCCCCGAGACGGCCCGGCCCACCAGCAGCACCGTGAAGGTGGGGGCGGTGCCGCACAGCACGAGACCTCCGGCGAACGCCAGCAGGCCGCCCACCACGGGGGTGCGCGGTCCGTGCGCGTCGGCCCAGCCGCCGGCCAGCACCGTGCCGAGCAGGCTGGCGGTGAGGAAGAGGGAGAAGGCCAGGCCGTAGCGCCTCAGGCCGCCCAGCTCGTCGGCGACCACGGGCATGGCCGTGCTGACCGCCATCGCCTCGAAGGCGACCAGCGTGACGAGCGCGACGATGCCGGCGAGCGCGACCCGCAGCTCGCCGCGGATCACTCCCCGGCGCCGGAGCCCTCGCCCGAGCCCTTGCCGCCGGAGCCGCCCTCGCGGGAGCGCATGCCCTCGATGACCTCCTTGCACATCGGGCAGACCGGGAACTTGTTCGGGTCCCGTCCGGGCACCCAGACCTTGCCGCAGAGCGCGATCACCGGCTCACCGGTGAGGGCGGACTCGAGCACCTTCTCCTTGCGGACGTAGTGCGCGTAGCGCTCGTGGTCGCCCGGCTCGACGGGCTGCTCCACCAGCTCGCGGTCGAGCAGGGCGGTGCCCGAGGAGGAGGTCCGCGGGTCCGCCGTCGCGGGGCTGGCGCTGGGGTCCGACAGCGGCTCGCTCATGCCCCCAGCGTACGTCCCGGACGTGGTGGGCATCCGCGCCCCGGACCCCTCAAGCGACCCCCCGCGGGTGCCGATCCCCGGGAGGAGCGTGGAGCCGACCGCGCCGCCGCACGACCCGTGAGGACACGCCTGTGACGTCGAGCCCCGCGCCCGCTGCTGCCCCGGCCACCGCCGTGCCGGCCGCACGCCGCGCCACCAGCATCTCCGCGCGCCTGCTCGTGCTCGCCGCCACCGGCGTGGCGGGCGTCGTCGTCGTCGGCCTCATCGGTCTGCAGGGCCTGGACCGGCAGGGCACCGCGCAGACCGCGCTGGTCCGCGCCGACCGCGCCGCTGCGCTGGCCGAGACCGTGGACGCCCGTCAGGCCAAGCTGCGCGGCGACGTGGTGGTCCCCCTCGTCACCGACGACGTCAAGCAGCGTGCGGCGGCCATCGCCGCCCTGGGCGCCGACGCCACCCAGCTGCGCGACGCCCTGCGCCAGCTCGAAGGCTCGTCCACCGGGAGCACCCGTCAGCAGACCACACAGCTGCTCGCCCAGACCGAGCAGCTGGTCACGCTGGCCCAGCGCGTGGTCTCCCTCGCCAACCTCCAGGTCACCGACCCGCAGCAGGTGGCCGCCCGGAAGGCCCTGCCGGCCTTCACCACGCAGGCGGACGCCGTCAGCGGCGCCGTCCCAGCCCTGCGCGAGGCCGCCTCGGCCGCGCGCCAGGCGGCCCTCGACGAGGCAGCAGGCGCCCGGTCGGCCGCCCTGTGGCAGACGGCGATCGCCGCGCTGCTGGCGGCCGCCGTGCTCGCCGGCGTCTCCCTCACCCTGCGCCGCTCCCTGCGGCGCCGGCTGCAGGCCACGGTCGGCCTGCTCCGGGAGGTCGCCGACGGCCGCCTGGACCGCCGGGGCGACGTGGGCGCCCAGGACGAGGTGGGCCAGATGGTCAGCTCCCTCAACACGGCGCTCGACCACCTCAGCCGCCTCATGTCGCAGGTGGCGCGCGCCAGCGACGACATGGCCGCCTCCGCCCGAGACCTCACGCAGGTCTCCGGCTCCCTGGAGTCCCGGGCCGGCACGTCCGCCGCCCAGGCCGCCGCCGGCTCGGCGGCCTCCGAGGAGATCTCAGTGACCATCCGCAGCGTCGCCGACTCCAGCGGGGAGATGTCGCGGGCCATCGAGCAGATCGCCGCCGCCACGGAGGAGGCCAGCACCGTGGCCGCCGACGCGGTGCGCGCCGCCGAGGCCGCCACCCGCACCGTGGCGGGCCTGGCGCAGAGCTCCGCGGAGATCGGCGACATCGTGCGCGTCATCACCTCGATCGCCGAGCAGACCAACCTGCTGGCCCTCAACGCGACCATCGAGGCCGCTCGCGCCGGGGAGTACGGCAAGGGCTTCGCCGTGGTGGCCACCGAGGTCAAGGAGCTCGCCACCGAGTCGGCGCGCACCTCCGAGGGCATCGTGGCCAAGGTGGCGGCCGCCCAGCAGGACGCCACCGCCGCCAGCGCGGCGATCACGCAGATCAGCGACGTGGTGGACAGGATCAGCGCGCTGCAGGCCACCATCGCCTCCGCGGTGGAGGAGCAGACCGCCACGACCCGGGAGATGGTCCGCAACATCGACGAGATCGCCAACGGCTCCGTCGACGTCACCCGCACCATCTCCGCCATGGCCTCCGAGGCGGACCTCGCCACCGGAGACGCCGGGACGGCCGCAGCCACCGCCCAGCGGGTCGCCTCGGCGGCGGCCTCCCTGGAGACCGAGCTGAAGAAGTTCACCGTCTGATGCGCACGCCACCGACCTCCCAGCGCTCCGCCCAGCCCTCCGCCACGACCCCGCCGACGCTCCAGGAGGACCCCGTGATCCGCACCCACCGTCCGCGCGCCCTCACCGCCGTCGTCCTCGCGGTCACCGCGGTCCTGCCGCTCTCCGCCTGCGGCGGGTCCGCTGGGGCGGCCCCGGCGAACACGAGGCCGGCTGACCTGCAGCTCGTCCAGGACGGCGTGCTGACCGTGGGCATCGACGCCACCTACCCGCCCATGGAGTACCGCGAGGGCGGCCAGCTCGAGGGCGTCAACGCGGAGCTGCTCACCGACCTCGCGAAGCGGCTCGGGCTGAAGGCGGAGTTCGAGGACGTGGCCTTCGCCGACCTCCGCCCGGCCGCAGCCGCCCACACCATCGACGTGGTCGGCTCCTCGATGACCGACAAGGCGGACCGCCAGGCCGACGTCGACTTCGTCGACTACTTCGTGGCCGGCGCCCAGGTGCTCGTCGCCTCCGACGGTCCGGACCTCACCTCGCCGTCCTCCTGGTGCGGGCGGCGGGGCGCCAGCACCGGCGGGACCACCGACGGCGACATCATCCTCGCCCAGTCGCAGCTGTGCGCCCGGGCGGGCCAGCCTCCGGTGACCTTCGTCGACGTGCCGTACACCAAGAGCGTCGACGAGGTGCTCGCAGGACGGGCCGACTTCGGCGTGGAGGACCTCCCCGCGGCCGTCTACCTGGCCGCGAACTCCGGCGGGAAGATCAAGGTGCTGGGTGACCAGCTGCAGCCCCAGCCCTACGGGTACGGCTTCGCCAAGGACCGCACCGCGCTGCGCGACGCCCTCCAGCGGGCGCTGCAGGACGCCATCGCCGACGGCACCTACGACAGGATCCTCAAGAAGTACGACGTGGCGGGCGGCGCCCTGAAGAGCACCTCCATCAACGGCGGCGCATGAGCCTCAGTTGAGAGCGGGGTCCGAGGGGTAGGACGCCACCCAGGCGAGCCTGCCGCCCTGCCGGCGCAGCACCGCGGCCCACAGGTCCTGCGGGGCGGCGGTGAACGCGTCCCCCGCCTCGCCGTCGAGGACGTACCAGGAGCCCTCGGCGACCTCCTCCTCGAGCTGCCCGGCGCTCCAGCCGGCGTAGCCGGCGAAGATCCGCAGACCGGCCACGCCGGGGGCGACCACCTCCGGGGGCGCGTCCAGGTCGACCACGCCGACCGACCCGACGATGCGGCGCACGCCGAGCGGCTCGGCGTCGTCGCCGGGGGCGCGGACCAGGCCCAGCGCCGAGTCGAGACCCACCGGCCCGCCGCGGAAGAGCTGGCCGGGGGCGGTGGTGTACGGCTGCCAGTCCGGCAGGACGGCGTCGACGGCCGTGGTTGTCGGGCGGTTGACCACCACCCCGAAGGCGCCGCCGTCAGCGGTGTGGTCGAGCAGGAGGACGACGCTGCGGCGGAACTCCTCGCCGGTCAGGGCGGGCGTGGCCACGAGCAGGCGGCCGGTCATCGACCACCCGTCGACCCCTGCACCGGCCTTCTCCTCGCCCTTCCCGAGCGTCACGCGCCCAGTCTGCCCCGTCGTGTGCCCGGCCGCGCCGCGAGCAGCAGCCCCACCAGGACGCCAGCGGCGTCGGCCAGCGCGTCGAGCGGGTCGCCGCTGCGGTGCGGCAGCACCCAGTGCTGCAGCAGCTCGGAGACCACCGCGTGCGCCAGCAGGACGACGACGAGCACGCGCACCGGCAGGCCGGCCCGCCGGCCCGTCCACGCCACCAGGGCGAAGACGGCCAGGTGCACGGCCTTGTCCACCACCGGGCCCACCAGCGGCACCTGGTCGGTGGACGGCGCGCGGGGCGCGTAGAGCACCACGAGCTGGAGCACCACGGCCGCGGCGAGCAGCAGCCGCGCCCTCACCGGCCGGAGCGCTCTCCGGAGCGGGCGCGCTGCTCCCGGCGGCGGCGCTTGTCCTCGTACATGGCCGCGTCCGCCGCGGTGACCGCCTCGGCGACCGTCCGACCCGGCTCGGCGCGCGCCGCGCCCACGGAGACGCGCAGCGGGATGCCGTCAGCCGTGCGGGCGGCCTCCACCCCGGCGCGCAGGCGGGCCACCAGCGCGTCGACGTCGCCCACGCGGGGCACGAGCACGGCGAACTCGTCGCCGCCGACCCGGGCCACCACGTCGGAGCTGTCGCGCAGGCAGGCCCGCAGGGCGGCGCCGCAGGTGCGCAGCAGCTCGTCGCCGGCGGCGTGGCCGTGGGAGTCGTTGACGCGCTTGAGGTCGTCGAGGTCGAGCAGGGCGACCGCCACCGGCACGCCGGCGTCCACCAGGCCCTGGGCCGCGGCCAGCTCGGAGTCCCAGCGGTGGCGGCTGCCGACGTCGGTGAGCGCGTCGCGGCCGAGCTGGAGGCGCGTGTCCGACAGCTGCTGCTCCACCTTCTGGCGGGCCAGCACCACCGCCAGCACCGTTCCGGCGGTGTGCACGAGCTGGGTGGCGATGCGGCGGCGCAGCGGGCTGAAGGGCTGGGCGCTGGCGCCGGCGCGCACGGCGAGCACCCCGCCCGTGGGTCCGCCGGGGTGCTCGGCCCCGCCCAGCGGCAGCACGAGGACGGCCACGGCGCCGTCCTCCGGGCGCAGCGGGGCGCCAGCTGGCCCGCCGCCGGCGGCGGGCGCCGGGCCGGCGACGGCGGCACGGGCAGCCGCCAGCACCGCGGCGTCGTCGGAGCGCTCGAGGGCGCTGCTGCCCTCGCCTCCCCCGGGCGGCGGGGTGGCGCTGCGCACCACGGCGGCGGGGCCGCCGTCGAGCCAGACCGCCGCGAGCCGGCAGCCCAGCGCGTCGAGCAGCACGTGCGCCACCCGCTCCACCGCCTCCGAGGGCGAGCGGCGCAGAGCGCCGGTGAGCTCCTGGACGGCGTGCAGGGCGCGCAGCTCGTCCACCACCGGGCCCTCGACGGAGCCCGTGACCGCCAGGCCCGCCGCTGCGGCGGAGGACGAGGACAGCGGGGAAGCGGCCTCCAGGACCGTCACGAGGTGGTGCGCGGTGGTGCGCACGGCGCCGTCGGAGCTGGCCAGGAGGCGCTCGCTGCGGCCGGACGCGCCGAGCACCAGCACGGCGTCGTCGCGGCAGGCCACCAGGGCCGCGGTCGCGGCGCGGTAGCCGGCGACCACGTGCGCCGGCTCCACGGCCAGCACCCGCACCACCGCCCCGCTGCGGACCGCGCGGGCGAGGAGGTCGTCGTCCTCGGCGCCCGCCGAGGACGACGCGGTCGAGGGGGTGCCACCGGGACCGAGGCCGGCCACGTGCACCCAGCGGCCGTCAGGACCCGGGCGGAGCAGGAGGGCGTCGTCAGCGCCGACCGACGCGGCGAGGGCGGCGGCCGAGGCGCTGGGGTCGCTGCTCGCGTGCACGCGCGCCTCCTGCCTGCCGTCGACCGCTGCGGGGCTCCCCGCCTCCCGGTCCGGGAGTATGTCGCAGGTGGGAGGCACCTCACAGCCGCCGGGCACACCCCAGACACGCAGAGCAACCACCCCGTCACCATAGGTCAGAGCGACGGGTCCCAGCGGAAACCGCTGATGTCCTCGGGGTCCTCTCCGGTCTCGTAGGCGTGCACCCGGGCCGCCAGCCGCGCGTCGGCCATCTCCTGCCGCAGCCCGGCGTTCCGCACGCCGAGCCCGGGCACGCGGTCGATGACGTCCATCACGAGCCGGAACCGGTCGAGGTCGTTGCGGTGCACCATGTCGAAGGGCGTGGTGGTGGTGCCCTCCTCGACGAACCCGCGCACGTGCAGGTTGTGGTGACCCGTGCGGCGGTAGGTCAGCCGGTGCACGAGCGTCGGGTAGCCGTGGAAGGCGAACAGCACGGGCCTGTCGGTGGTGAAGAGCGCGTCGTACTCGCGGTCCGGCATCCCGTGCGGGTGCTCCGAGGACGGCTGCAGCCGCATGAGGTCCACGACGTTGACGAAGCGCACCCGCAGCTCGGGCAGCCGCCGGCGGAGGATCGCGGTCGCCGCGAGCGCCTCCTGGGTGGGGATGTCGCCGGCGCAGGCGATGACGACGTCAGGCTCGACGCCGTCGTCGCTGGAGGCCCAGGCCCACCGCCCGAGCCCGCGGGTGCAGTGCGCGACCGCCTCGTCCACGGTGAGGTAGTCGAGGGCCTGCTGCTTGCCGGCGACGACGACGTTGACGTAGTGCTCGCTGCGCAGCACGTGGTCCATGGTCGACAGGAGCGTGTTGGCGTCCGGCGGCAGGTACACCCGCGTGATCTCGGCCTTCTTGGTGACCACGTGGTCGATGAAGCCCGGGTCCTGGTGGGAGAAGCCGTTGTGGTCCTGGCGCCACACGTGGCTGCTGAGCAGGTAGTTCAGCGAGGCCAGCGGGCGCCGCCAGGCCAGCTGGCGGGTGGTCTTGAGCCACTTGGCGTGCTGGTTGACCATCGAGTCGACGATGTGGATGAAGGCCTCGTAGCTGGTGAACAGGCCGTGGCGACCGGTGAGCAGGTAGCCCTCGAGCCAGCCCTGGCACAGGTGCTCGGAGAGCACCTCCATGACGCGGCCGTTCCGCTGGACGTGGCTGTCGCCGTCCCGGGGGCCGTCGGCGAGCTGGCGGTCGGTGACGTCGAAGACGGCCTGCAGGCGGTTGCTGGCCACCTCGTCGGGGCCGAAGAGGCGGAACGTCTCGGGGTTGGCGGCCATGACGTCGCGCAGCCAGTCGCCGAAGACGGTGGTGGGGCTGTGCATCTGCTCCCCCGGGCGCGGCACGTCCACGCCGTAGGAGCGGAAGTCGGGCAGGCGCAGCGGCTTCTTCACCAGGCCGCCGTTCGTGCGCGGGTTCGCGCTCATGCGCCGCTCGTCGCGGGGGCGGTTGGCGAGCACCGCCCCCGTCGGGGCGCCTGCGGGGTCGAAGAGCTCCTCGGCGCGGTAGCTCTCCAGCCACGCGCGCAGCTGCTCGCGGTGCCCCTCGTCGGAGCGGACCTCGCTGAGCGGCACCTGGTGGGCGCGCCACGTGCCCGCGACCGGCTGGCCGTCGACGTCGTGCGGGCCGGTCCACCCCTTCGGCGTGCGCAGCACGAGCACGGGCCAGCGGGGGCGGTCGCCGGGGTCGCCGTCGTGGGCGGCCGCGTGCTCGCGGGCTGCGCGCTGGTTCTCGGCGATGCGGTCCAGGGCGGTGTCGAGCGCCCAGGCCATGCGCTGGTGGACGGGCGTGGCGTCCTCGCCGTCGCCGGGTCCGGAGACCCACAGCGGGTCCCAGCCGGTGCCCCGCAGGTACTGCTCCAGCTCGTCGTCAGCCATGCGGGCCAGCACGGTGGGGTTGGCGATCTTGTAGCCGTTGAGGTGCAGCACGGGCAGCACCGCGCCGTCGCGGGCCGCGTCGAGGAACTTGTTCGCGTGCCAGGAGGCCGCCAGCGGGCCGGTCTCGGCCTCGCCGTCCCCGATGACGCACACCGCCACGAGGTCGGGGTCGTCGAAGACCGCGCCGGTGGCGTGGACGAGGGCGTAGCCGAGCTCACCGCCCTCGTGCAGGGAGCCGGGAACGTCGGCCGCCGCGTGGCTGGGGATGCCGCCGGGGAAGGAGAACTGCTTGAACAGCCGGCGCATCCCCTCCTCGGTCTGGTCGACGTCGGGGTAGGCCTCGGTCCAGGCACCCTCCAGCCAGGCGTTGGCCACCACCGCCGGGCCGCCGTGCCCGGGGCCGGCCACGAACAGCGCCTCGGTGTCGCGCTCGCGGATGGCGCGGTTGACGTGGCTCCACACGAAGTTCAGGCCGGGGGTGGTGCCCCAGTGGCCCAGCAGGCGCGCCTTGACGTGATCGGGGCCGAGCGGCTCGCGCTGGAGCGGGTCGGCCTGGAGGTAGATCTGCCCCACGGACAGGTAGTTGGCGGCGCGCCACCAGTGGTCGACGGCGGCGAGGGCCTCGGCGTCCAGGACGTCCGGCACCAGGTCGCCTCCGGGGACGACGGGCACGGCGGGGCGGGTGGCGAGGTCGGTCACGTCCTCCCACCTACCCGCTGGCGGCTCCCTCACGCGGTGGGACAGGCTTGACGGGTGGCAGCTGAGCGCTTCGCGTACGGGCCGAGCACGGCCCTGGTGGTGGTGGACGTCCAGGTCGACTTCGCCGACCCGACCGGGTCGCTCTACGTGCGCGGCGGCGAGGACGTCGTGCCGCTCGTGAACGCCGAGGTGGAGGCCGCGGTGGAGGCGGGTTCTCCGGTGGTGTTCACGCAGGACTGGCACCCCGAGCACACCCCGCACTTCGCCGCCGACGGCGGCGTCTGGCCGGTGCACTGCGTGGCCGGCACGCCCGGCGCGGAGCTGCACCCGGCGCTGGTGGTGCCTGACGGCGCGCCGCGGGTCCGCAAGGGCACCGGCGCGGAGGACGGCTACTCCGGCTTCTCCGAGCTCGACCTCGCCTCCGGGCGCCGCGAGGCCACCGTGCTGGGAGACCTGCTCGACTCCCGAGGGGTGCAGCGGGTCGTCGTCGTCGGGCTCGCGGGTGACTACTGCGTCAAGGCGACCGCCCTCGACGGCGCCGCGCGGGGACTGGCGGTGCAGGTGCCGCTGGAGCTGACGCGGTTCGTGCAGCTCGCCGACGGCGACGACGAGCGCGCGGTCGACGAGATGCGCTCCGCGGGCGTCGAGGTGCTCTGAGGTCCCGTCGGTCCTGTTCAGGCGCGGGAGACGGCGAACGCCGCGAGGAAGCCCAGCGCGGTGATGAGGCCGGTGAGGAGGTGAGTGCGCTCGAAGGCCTCCGGGACCATGGTGTCGGCCACCATCGCGAGGATCGCGCCGGCGGCCACTGCCGTGATGACCGCGACGAGCTGGTCGGAGGCGCCGTCGAGCAGCAGGGCGCCGAGCATCGCCGCCAGTCCGCTGGCCAGGGCGATGCCCACCCAGACGCCGAACACGTAGCGGGCGCTGCGACCAGCGCGGCGCATGCCCGCCGCGCTCGACAGGCCCTCGGGCACGTTGGAGATGAACACGGCGGCGAGCACGCCCACGCCCACCCCGGCCCCGCTGAGCAGCGACAGGCCGAGCACCACAGACTCGGGCACGCCGTCGAGCAGGGCGCCCACGGCGATCGCGGCGCCGCTGCCGGAGTCGTCGTCCTCGCTGGGCTGCTGGTCACCGGAGCGCTTGCGGTGGCGTGCGCCCAACCGGGCCAGGACCGCGTTGGCGGCCACGTAGACCACGGCTCCGGCGAGGAACCCCACCACCGTCGCGGTGAGGCCGCCGGAGCGCTCGGCCTCGTCGACCAGCTCGAAGGCCAGCGCTGAGATGAGGACTCCCGCTCCGAAGGCCATCACCGAGGCCACCGCCCAGCGGGGCACCCTGACGAACCACGCCACCGCTGCGCCCAGCACCAGGGCCAGCCCGCCGACCAGCCCCCACGCACCTGCTTCGAGCCACACCGGCACCGCGCCGCCCACCTCTCACGCCCTGCGGCCCGTGTGCTCGAGCAACCACCTCGGGGACCGTAGGCGCGGCCCACCCGCACCGCGCGCTGAGGAGACGATCACGATCGCGTCACGGCCGCGCAGCGGTGCAACACCGCGAGGCTGCAGCTGCGTCGTGCGGGCATGAGCAGGCGCGTCGTCCTCAGGTCCGGTGTGGTCGCGCTGTGCGCGGCCACCGCCGTCTCCCTCGCCGGCTGCACCGCCAGCAGCGGCGGCAGCACCGCGAGTTCCGAGGCCGCTCCCGCGGCGGCCGCGTCAGCCGCTGGTTCCCGCGGCGGCGGGGACTCGGGTGTCGCGGACTCCGCGTCCACCGAGTCGCTCCAGAGCGGGACCGGCGTCGGGGCGAGCGGCAGCGACCTGGCGGCCGACGCCGCGCGGCAGATCATCACCACCGCCTCGGCGCACCTCGTCTCCGAAGACGTCGCCGGCACCGCGGGCCGCATCGCCGTGCGGGTGGAGGGCGGCGGCGGCCGCGTCGAGGAGCGCTCGGTGCAGACGCCCGAAGGCGGCCCGGCCTTCGCGCAGCTCGTGCTCCGGGTGCCCGCAGACCGCCTGAGCACCACGGTGGACGGGCTCGCGCAGTTCGGGACCGTCAGCGACGTCAACGTCACCGCGACCGACGTCACCGCGCAGGCCACCGACCTCGACGCCCGGATCGCCGCGCTGCGCACGTCCACCGACCGGCTCACCCAGCTGCTGGCCGGAGCCGGCAGCACCGAGGCGGTCGTGGCCGCCGAGAGCGCCCTGACGCAGCGCCAGGCCGAGCTCGACTCGCTGGTGCAGCAGCGCACCCTGCTGGCCGGGCAGGTGCAGATGGCCACGCTGTCGCTGTCGGTGGAGGGCCGCGCGTCGGCGCCCGAGGCGGGACCCAGCGACTTCCTCGACGGACTGGCCTCCGGCTGGCGCTCGCTCGTCTCCGCGCTCGGCGCCGCCCTCGTGGTGGCCGGGGTGCTGCTGCCGTGGCTGGCCGCCGCGGCCGTGGTCGGCGCGCTCGCGCTCGCGGCGAGCAGACTGGCCCGCCGGGCCCGCCGGGCCCGTCAGCCGGTGGCGGTGGCGTCGGAGCCCGGCGCGGCCTCCGACGGCGACGGCGAGTCCTGAGCCCTCTGGGGCGCGAGCCCCAGCTGGTCGACGGTCCACACGAGGCCGTGCGCGATGCCGAGGGCGGCGAAGTCCCAGTCGTGCTGCTGCCCCGCCTCGACGTGGTGCGCGACCGGGAGGCCCTTGGCCTGCAGCTCGGCCAGGAGGTGCTGGGTCTCCCGCGCCGAGACCGGGTCGCCGTCCTCCGCGGTGTCGAGGTAGACGGGCGTCTTGCGGGTCATCTGGAGCTGCGGCAGGTAGTGGTCCGGGGAGACGGCCCGGTACTGCGCCTCGGAGGTGAGGGCGTCGAGCCCGCCCTGGCCGGGGTTGCCGAACGCCTCCAGGCCGATGATCGCTCCGTAGACGTCCTGGTGGCGCAGGCCCTGGTCGACGGCGCAGAAGGCCCCCATCGACATGCCCGCGGCGATGCGGTGCTCCGGGTCGGCCTGGGTCGCGTAGTGGGCGTCGACGTAGGAGACGACGTCGAGGAGGTGCGTCTCGACCTGCGGACCGCCGGGCCGGGTGCTGTTGAGGCACTCGGTGTCGTCGGTGTCCGGTGAGGTGAGGTCGGGGGCGACGAGGACGACCGGCGGGATGAGCCCGTCGTGGACGAGCACGTCGGCGGTGTGGGCGACGTCGCCGGCGGTGAACCAGTCGGCCGAGGAGCCCGGCTCGCCGTGGAAGAGGTAGACGACGGGGTAGCGCGTGCTGCCGGAGGCGTCGTACCCGGGCGGCGTGTAGACCCACGTCTGGCTCGGCTCCAGGCCCGACCCCGCCCGCAGGGGCACCGACACCTGCGTGACGGTGCCGTCGGTGTCGGGGACCTGTCCGCTGGCGAGGGTCTGCACCGCCTGCGCCGAGGGCAGGTAGCCGGTCCACGCGTTCACGCCGGTGGCCGTCGCCGCCGCCAGGGCCACGACGGCGGCGCCGGCGGGCAGCCACGTGCGCCTGCCCCGCGAGCGCAGCCGCACGCCGAGCAGCACCAGGCCCGCGGCCAGGGCGAGCAGCGCGACCGCGGGCCACCAGGAGCCGACGAGGCCCTCGCGGTGGTGCAGCTGCTGCAGCACCGCGTCGGGGAGGGAGTCCTGGGCCATCGTCGAGAATCATGCGCTCCCGGTGTCGGATGCGCTCGGCAACCGTCTGTGGGACACCTGGGTGTTCTCCGGGCGGGGCTTCAGGCCTCCGTCACCGGGGTGGTTCAAGATTCCTCCTCGTGGACATGCTCGTGCGCCGGGACCGACGCCGCCGGATCGCCGCCCTCCTCACGGGAGCGGTGGGGGTGCTGGCGCTGCTGTCGGCGGTGCTCCCCCCGCTGCGGGACCGGCTGGAGACGCTCATCGGCCTGACCCCCTTCCTCGTGCCGGCCACCGCGGCGGGGGTGACCGCGCTCGCCGGGTGCACGCTCCTCGTGGTGGCCCGGGGCCTGCGCCGCGGCAGCCGCCTGGCGTGGGCCGCGGCCCTGGTCCTGCTGGTGGTGCTGACCCTGCTGCACCTGGTGAAGGGCATCGACTGGGAGGAGGCCGTCATCACGGCGGGCGTGGGCGCCTACCTGGTGACCCAGCGGCGAGCCTTCCCCGTGCTGCCGAGCCGCGCCGCGGCCGTGCGGGCGGTGGCGCTGAGCATCGGGGGTGCCCTGGTGGCGGTGTTCGTGGCCGCGGCGATCACGGTGAGCTTCGGCGGTCACCGCCACCACCACTACTTCGGCGAGACCGCCCGCGAGGCCGCGGGGCGTCTGGTGGGCGTCGACGAGGCGCGCCGGGTGGGCGTGCCCGCGGGCGTGGTGCCCGGGCTGGGGCCCGCCTCCAGCCGGGTGCTGCCCGTGGTGGGCGTGGGCCTGGTGTGCTCTGCGCTGTGGCTGCTGTTCGCGCCGCGGCGCGCCCCGAAGCTCTCCCGCCACGACCACGAGCGCGAGCGCGAGCGGGCCCGCCACGTGGTGGAGCGCTGGGGCGGCGACACGCTCGCCTACTTCGCCCTGCGCGACGACAAGGACTGGTTCTTCACCGGGTCCTCGGTGGTGGCGCACTCCGTGCGCGGTGACGTCTGCCTGGTCTCCCCCGACCCCGTCGGCCCTCCGGCCGAGCGCGAGGCCGCCTGGTCCGACTTCCGCGAGTACGCCGAGCGCAACGGCTGGACCGTGCTGGTCATCGGCGCCTCGGAGACCTGGCTGCCGGTCTACGAGCGCAACGGCATGCGCGGGGTGTACCTGGGTGACGAGGCGGTGCTCGACTGCAGCGCGTTCACGCTGCAGGGCGGCCACATGAAGTCGCTGCGCCAGGCCTACAACCGCGTCGGCCGGGCCGGCGTCACCTACAGCTTCCACTCCCCTGCGTCGCTGACGCCGCAGCTGCGTGCGGAGATGTCGGCGCTGAGCGTGCAGAGCCGGCGCGGCGAGGCCGAGCGCGGCTTCTCCATGACGCTGTCCCGCCTCGCCGACCCCGCGGACCCCGACCTCCTGCTCACGCTGGCCCACCAGGCGGTGGAGGGCGGCAGCAGCCGGCTCGTCGGGTTCATCCAGTGGGTTCCCGCTGCGGACGTGGACGGGTGGTCCCTCGACGTCATGCGCCGCTCCACCGAGGAGGACCTGCCCTCCGGCATCGTCGACGCGATGATCATCGCGACGGCGGAGCACGTCCGCGACGCCGGCCAGAAGGGCCTGGGCCTCAACTTCGCCGTGCTGCGCACCGTGGTCAGCGGCGAGCAGGAGGGCAGGGTCCCCGAGATCGCGCGCCAGGTGCTCACCCGCCTGGGCAGCCACTCCCAGATGGAGTCGCTGTGGCGCTTCAACGCCAAGTACGACCCGGCCTGGCGCGCCCGCTTCGTCGTCGTCGACGACCTCGCCCAGCTGGCCACCGACGGGCTGGCCATGGCGCGGGCCGAGGGCCTCACCGGCGAGCTGCCGCTCATCTCGGCGATCCCGCGCCTCGGTGAGCAGCTGCAGGGCGTGGGAACCGCCCTGCTCGAGCGGCTGCCGGGGCGCACCCGCGAGGACGAGCGCGACGACGACGAGGACGACGACGGCGGAGCCGCGCCCGGCGCCGCCCCGACGCGATGAGCGGCGCCGCGGTCCTGGGCCTCGCGGCGGCTCTGGTCGCGGCCGCGGCCTACGGCGTGGCCTCGGTGCTGCAGGCCGTCGGGGCGCGCCGCGCGGAGGCCGCGGCGGCCCCCGGCGCCGGAGCCGCGGCCACCGGGCTGGCGCGCCAGCCGGCGTACCTGCTCGGTGTGGTCCTGGACGGCGCCGCGTGGCTGGTCTCGCTCGTGGCGCTGCGCACGCTGCCGCTCTTCGCCGTCCAGGCCCTGCTCGCCGGCTCCCTCGCGGTCACCGCGGTGCTGGGCGCCCGGGTGCTCGGCGTGAAGCTGGGCCGCGGCGGAGCAGCGGCCGTCGGCGTCGCCGTCGTCGGGCTGGCGCTGGTGGCCGCGGGCGCCCGGCCGGGGCGGCCCCAGCCCGCGCCGCCGGGGACGGTGGGCGTCTGCCTCGCCCTGGCGATCGCCCTGGCGCTGCTGGCGGCGGTGCCCGCCGGGCGGGGCGGGCGCTGGCTGGCGGGCCGCACCGGCGCGCTGGTG
Source organism: Quadrisphaera setariae (assembly GCF_008041935.1). Lineage (NCBI taxonomy): Bacteria > Bacillati > Actinomycetota > Actinomycetes > Kineosporiales > Kineosporiaceae > Quadrisphaera > Quadrisphaera setariae. The sequence goes on along the minus strand of NZ_VKAC01000009.1, from coordinate 105,152 downwards.
CTCTCGACCGCCGCGGGCGTCGGCTACTCCGTGGCGGCGCTGTGCGCCCGCCTCGTGGAGCCCGCCTCCCTGCTCGGTCTGCTGGCGGAGCCCGCGACGTCGGCCGTGGTGGTGGCCGGCGTCGCCGGGACGCTGCTCTACGGCAGGTCGCTGGCCGGCGACGGCGTCGTCGTCGCCACGGCGGCGCTGTGGGTGGTGGAGGTGGTGGTCGGCGGCGCGGCGGGGCTGCTCCTGCTGGGCGACGGCGTCCGCGACGGCTGGGCCGCGCCCGTGCTGGTGGGCGTCGGCCTGTCCCTGGCGGCGTGCGTGCAGCTGGCGCGACCCGCTGCCGCCGCCAGCCCGCCCGGCTGATCTCTGGACCGGGTCTCACCAGGAGGTGGTCACCGGGGTCGCGCTCAGGCCACCTCGCCGTCGAGGTAGGTCCAGCGGCGCTCCTCGCGCACGAAGCGGCTGCGCTCCCGCAGCACGCCCCGCTCGGCGCCGCTGCGCCAGCGCGCCTCGAACGTCACCGTGCCGTCATCGTCGAAAGGGCCCCCGCCGGTGGTCCCCAGCACGTCGAGGCGCAGCCAGCGCTGGTCCGCGTCGAGGCGCAGCTCGTCGAGGGTGGGCCGGGTGGAGGCGTGCCACGTGCGGGCGAGGTAGGAGGTGTCGCGCAGGGCGAAGGCGCTGTACCGCGAGCGCATGAGGGCCTCCGCGGTCGGGGCGTCGGCCTCGCCGCGGTGGAACCTGGCGCAGCACGCGCCGTAGGCCTCGCCGGTGCCGCAGGGGCAGCGCGTGGTGTCGGTGGTGCGCTCTACGGTCCCCGCCATGACGTCCAGTGTGGGACCGCGCGCGGACCGACCGACGATGCCCGACGGCTACGGGCTCCCGGAGAGCACCGACGGGGTGCTGGAGTGGACCGCCGTCGAGGAGCGGCTCGTCGCCGCGCAGCACTACTGGCTGGCCACGGTGCGGCCCGACGGGCGCCCGCACGTGGTGCCCCGCTGGGGCGTGTGGGTGGACGGGCGGTTCTGGTACGACGGCGCCGCCACCACCGTCCACGCCCGCAACCTCGCCGCCAACCCGGCGTGCACGCTCAACCTCGAGGACGGCGCGCAGGCGGTGGTGGTCGAGGGCACCTCGCACCCGGCGCGCGCCGGCACCGGCGACCTGGGCCGGCGGCTGTCGGAGGCGTTCGCCAAGTACCACGACGCCGGGTACTCCCCCGGGCCCGACGCGTGGAGCGGAGACGACGGCGGGGGCCTGCGCGTGCTGGTGCCGCGGCGGGCGCTGGCGTGGTTCTCCTTCCCCACCGACTGCACGCGCTTCACGTTCGGCTGACGCGCAGGCGGCTGGCAGCGACCGCTCAGTCTCGATCGCCACGCTGCTTGACGTGCTCGGACCCCGCCGCCCCGTGCTCGTCGCTGCGCTGGCGGCCCTGCTGGCCGCAGCGCTGAGCGCCTGCTCGGGCGCTGCGGCGCCCTCGTCGTCGTCCTCATCGGCGTCTGGCGCGTCGGCCACGCGCAGCGCGGGCCCGTCGGCGCCAGCCTCGGCCTCGCCCAGCTCCAGCACGACGCCGACCTCCGCGCACGTGGCGGACGGGCGGGTCTGGAGCCCCACCAGCTTCGGCGACCAGACGGTGCTGCAGACCACGCTGACCGGCGCGAGGTCCGGCGTGACGATGAAGGTGTGGGTGTGGACGCCGCCGCAGTACGACGACCCGGCGTACGCGCACAGCGGCTTCCCGGTGCTGTTCCTCTACCCCGGCGGCGACGGCGCGACCTACAACAACTGGACGGACAGGTCCTACGGCGCGCAGGACGTCGTCAGCCAGGGCTCGAAGAACGGCTCGGTGCTGCCCTTCGTCTTCGTCATGCCGGAGATGCAGGTGTCGAAGAGCGTCGACACGGAGTGCACCGACCTGCCGGGCCAGCCCGCCGTGGGCACCTTCCTCGACACCGACCTCCCCGGTGCGGTGCAGCACGACTTCCGCCCTCCCCGGTGCGGTGCAGCACGACTTCCGCGTCATGCCGCCCGGGAAGGGGTGGGGCATCTCCGGGGCGTCGGCAGGGGCCTACTGCGCCGCGGCGATCGCGCTGCGCCACCCCGGGCAGTACGGCGCGGTGGTGAGCATCGCCGGGTACTTCTCCATGGAGACCACGCTGCCGCAGCGCAAGGACCCGGCGGTGCAGGCGCTGTACCCGACGGCCCTGGCCCCGCACTACACCGGTGACACCGCCTGGCTGTTCGTGGCGGGCACCGACAGCTCCCTCGACGTCAAGGAGGCCAAGGCGTTCGCGCCGCTGCTGCCGCCGCCGTCGACCACGCAGGTCTACCTGCAGCCGGGCGGCCAGCACCTCACGACGTCGTTCAAGGCGGCGATGCCGCAGGTGTTCGCCTTCTTCAGCCAGCACCTGGCCGCTCCGCAGAAGAGCTGAACGTGCGAAGGGCCCGACCTGGTGGTCGGGCCCTCCGCGGGGTGGGGTGCCGCTCTTGCGTACTGCTGTGGGACTTCTGAGAGCGACGAGTGGAGGTGGCGGGAATCGAACCCGCGTCCGCCGTCGTACCCCCAGGGCTTCTCCGGGTGCAGACCGTGAGTCGTTCTGCTCGGCCCCAGCGCTCACACGGACGTTGCGCTGACGGGCCCAGTCACCTTGGTTTCCCACCGACCCCGGTGACACTGGTCGGTGGTTGAGCCCCCTAGCTGACGCCGGTACCCGAGCCGGGAGCACTCCCGGGCCGACGGACTTTCACCTCAGCTGATCAGGCAGCGAGAGCGAAGTCGGTGCTCTTGGAATCGGCACCTATGGGTTTGCAAGGAACGTTAACGAGATGACCTTGCCTTCTCGACCCGCTTCCCCTGGTTCGACGATGCGACGTCGAGACCTGGCACCCCCTGTGGAGTTGTGCAGAGCACTCTACGCGCTCCGTCAGGTGGAACGCCTCCGGTTTCCTCCCGTGTTCCCGCGGACGGCGGCGCTCGGGGCCCAGACTGGTGCGGTGGACGACGACGAGGTCGGTCAGGTGGCGGCTGTCGAGCGGCAGCTGCAGCGCTCGCTGGGCGCGTGGGTGGGCGCCAGCGCGGTGGGCGGCGCAGCCGCGATCGCGGCCGGTCGGTCGCGGCAGGACCCGCTGCTGCGCGCCTTCGGCCTGCAGACGCTGCTGTGGGCGGCGGTGGACGCCGGGGTGCTGGCAGCGAGCACGCGCGGGAGCACCCCGCCGGCAGGACGGCTGCGGGCGCTGCTGCTCGCCAACGCAGCCGCCGACGTGGGGTACGTGGGCGTCGGAGCGGTGCTGGCCGCCCGGCCGGACCGCGTGACGGAGCGCCTGCGCGGGCTGAGCCGACGGGGTCGCCGGCGGACCAGCGACGAGGCCCTGCGCGGCCACGGCCTCGCCGTGGTGCTGCAGGGCCTGGCGCTGCTGGTCATCGACACCACCTCGGCAGCGCGTCTGCGCCCGCCCCGCCCCTGACCGCGCCCTGCCTCCGCCACGACCAAGCACCTGAGCGCCACCTCCCCGGGGTGCTCCTGGGCTGTGGGCCGCACGCCGACGACGATCGGAGACGCTCGCACCAGACGGCCGTCTCGCAGGGCCGCCCGAACCCCACGACAGCGCGGGTCTTGGCGATCGATCGGCCTCTGACGCTCCAGCGCCCGATCGATCGCCCAGATCCGGACAGCGGGGCAGCACTGCACTCCCTCGGGGCCGCGGAACGGGCAGGCTGAGCGCCGGTGGGCAGTCTGAGGTCCGCTTCCGGGCCCTGACCCGGCACTGGGCCTGCCCACCGGACCTCAGGTGCCCCACCAGGCGCTGTCACCTGGCGCGCAGCCGCATGGTCGCCGCCGCCGAACGAGCCGGCTCGACGTCCTGACCGCGCAGAGCGCCCCTTGGGTGCGCAGAGCGCCCCTTGGGTGCGCAGGTGGCCCCATCGACCAGGCGCATGGGGCCACCTGCGCATCGATGGGGCCGTCTGCGCACCGGTTGGAGACTCGTCAGGAGGTCGGATCGCCGATGCGGACGACGACCTTCGACCCCGTCCCCCTGGCAGCCTCCTGGACCGTCCGCAGCTGCAGCAGCGCCGGGTTGTCGGCGAGCATCCGCGCCGCGTTGGCGAGCGCCCGCGTGGCCGCGACCTCGCCGCGCGCCCGCTCGAGGGCCGCCTGGCCCTCCTGGACGGCGGTCGCCGTCGCGAGCAGGGCCCGACGCAGCTCCCCCGGCACGCTGACGTCCCGGACCGACGCCTCTGCCACGGCGACGCCCAGCCGGGCGGCCTCGGCGGCGACGCGAGCCGTCAGGACCTGCGCCGCCTCGGCACGGCCCGCGAGCAGCTCCGCCAGCGGAGCCGAGGCCGCCCAGTCGCGGACGGCCAGCTGGAGCGCCATCCGCAGCTCGGCCACCGGGTCGGCGGACGCGTCGAGGAAGGCCACCGGGTCGGTGACCGCCCAGCGGGCGGACGCGCTGACGCGGACACCCGGGACGTCGGCGGCAGCGAGCTCCTGGCCGGTGAGGACGAGCAGCTGGTCGCGGACGTCGACCACCTCGACACCGCGCCGCCACGCCCGGCCCCGCAACCGGTGCCGACCGGCACCGAGGACGGAGACGACGCGGCCGTCGTAGCGGACGACCGCCCGCCGGCCCTCCCGGACCACCAGGTGCTTGATGAACACGTCGTTCGCCTCCGTCCGTCGTCGTCGTGAGCAGCACGACGACGACCGGCGCCCAGCGGCCCGGACGGGCGCCGAGGCGCACAGGTCCGAGCACCGCTCGCCGCGCCCTCGCGGACGCGACAGGGCCACCGGTCGCCGCCAGAGATGAGGAGTCGAGCCTCAGCGCGTGACAGGCGCCAGCATCCGATGTGCTGCGCTACCCGCTGGTGCGGGACGCGACCGGTGATCCACCGGGGCGCCGCTGGTCGGGCAGCAGGACCATCATGACGACGACGACACCGCGCCGGCCAGCGGTTTTCCACCGGCCGGCGCGGTCGTGGCTCAGACGGTGAGGACGAGCTTGCCGCGCACGTGGCCGTCCATCTGGGCCCTCCAGGCGTCGGCGGCGCGCTCCAGCGGGAACGCCTCCTGCACCTCCACGCGCACCGCGCCGTCGGCCACGAGCGCCGCGAGCTGCGCCAGCTGCTCGGCGTGCGGGGTGACGAAGCAGTAGACGCCGCCGACCTCGGACACGGCCTGCGGGTCGACGTTGGACGCCGTCCGCGCCGGGTCCTTCGCGAGCTCGGCGGACTGCCGGATCGCGTCACCACCGACGTAGTCGACGGCGGCGTCGACGCCCTCGGGCGCCAGCGCGCGCACGGCGTCGACGAGCCCGTCGCCGTACGCCACCGGCTCAGCGCCGAGGGAGCGGACGAAGTCGTGGTTGCGCTCGCTCGCCGTCCCGATGACCCGGGCGCCGCGGGCCTTCGCGATCTGGACGGCGAGGTGCCCCACCCCGCCGGACGCCGCGTGCACGAGCACCGTGTCGCCCGACCCGGCTCGCACGGCCTCCAGCGACTGCAGCGCCGTGAGGCCCGCCAGCGGCAGCGCACCGGCCACCTCCCACGAGAGGGCGGGCGGCTTCAGCGCCCAGTGGCGCTGGTTGCCGGCGACCAGCTCGGCGTAGCAGCCGTCGCGGACGAAGTCCTTGCGGAGGTAGCCGAGCACCTCGTCACCGGGGGCCAGGTCGTGCACCGCGGGACCGACGGCCTCGACGACGCCCGCGGCGTCCCACCCGGCGATGGTCGGCAGGAACGACGGGAAGGCGCCCTGCAGGTACCCGGCGCCGATCTTGAAGTCGACCGGGTTGACCCCGGCGGCCTTGACCCGGATGAGCACGGAGTCCGGGCCGACCACGGGGTCGGGCTGCTCGCCGACCTCCAGGACCTCGGGACCGCCGTAGGACGAGTGGAAGACAGCGCGCACGGCTCACCACCCTGCGCCGCGTCGCGCTCCCCCGCGACCCGAGCACCGCCGGGCGGGGCGACGGCGAAGCGGCTACTCGCCGACGCGGGTGCGGGTGCGCATGGCGCGCTGGGCCTCGCGCTCGTCGGTGGCGTTGCGCAGCGCCTGGCGCTTGTCGAAGGTCTTCTTGCCCTTCGCCACGCCGATCTCCACCTTGGCCCGGCCTCCGCGGAAGTACAGCTGCAGCGGCACGAGCGTGTAGCCGGACTGGCCAGCGGCCTGCGCGAGCTTGTCGATCTCGGCGGCGTGGAGCAGCAGCTTGCGGCGGCGGCGCGGCTCGTGGTTGGTCCAGGTGCCCTCGGTGTACTCCGGGATGTGCACGGCCTCGAGCCATGCCTCGCCCCGCTCGACCTCGGCGAAGCCGTCGACCAGCGACGCGCGCCCCTGCCGCAGCGACTTCACCTCGGTGCCGGTGAGCACCAGGCCGGCCTCGAAGACGTCCTCGATGGCGTAGTCGAACCGGGCGCGGCGGTTGGAGGCCACCACGGTGCGCGTGGTGGTGTCACGGCCGGTGGGGGCAGCGGGCTTGTTGGTCTGCGGCGCGTGCCACTCCCCGCGCCCACCTCGTCCGGCCATCCGTCCAGTCTACGGAAGCCCGCCACCGGGTTCTCGGGAGCGCTCAGAGCCACCCGGCCATGGCGTCCGTCGGCGAGCCGTCCACGCGCACCTCGAAGTGCAGGTGGCACGCGGTGCCCACACCCGTGCTGCCCGAGTAGGCGACCAGGTCGCCCTTCTTGACGTCCTGCCCGGGGCGCGCCGCGAAGCGCGACAGGTGCGCGTAGGCCGTGGCGACGTCGCGACCACCGATGGTGCCGTGGTCGATGACGAGGATGTTGCCGTAGCCGGTGCCTGGCCCGGCGCGCACGACCTCGCCGTCGGCGGCGGCGTAGACGGGGGTGCCGCAGGCGGCCCTCAGGTCGGTCCCCGCGTGCAGGCGGCGCACGTGGTAAACGGGGTGGATCCGGTACCCGAACCCCGACGTGACCGTCATGGACGCCAGCGGGTTGCCGAGCAGGCCGCGCTGCGGCGCGGCCGAGCCGCCACCTCCGCCTCCCCCGCCGCTGGAACCGCCGCTGGAACCGGCTCGGGCGCGCGCCCGGGCGCGCAGCTGGGCGGCGATGTCGTCGCTCTCGGCCTGGGCCTGGTCCACCTGCTGCTGGTAGACCTTCTTCTGCGCCTCGATGTCGGCGAGCGCCTGCTCCTTGGTCGCCTCCAGCGCGGCCAGCTCGTCGGAGGCGGTCTGCGCCTGCTCCTGCACGCGCTGGGTCTCCACGAGGTGGTCGGCGGCCTGCTGGCGCAGGTCCGCCATCTGCTGCCGCACGGCCTCGAGCCGCTCGGCGCGGTGCTGCTGCTCGGCGCGCACCTGCGCCAGCCGGTTGGTGGAGCTCTGCTGCAGCCGCGCGGCGGCGTCCACGAGGGCCAACCGGTCGGCCAGCTCGCTCGGGCCCTCCCCGCCCATGACCGCCGCGGCCAGGCCGGCGTCGACACCGCCGCCGCGGTAGGTGGCCGACACCAGGCGCGAGACGCGCTTCTCGGCCTCGGCGAGGTCCTGCTCACCACCGGCCAGCTCCTCGACGGCCACCTGCTCGGCGGCCTCGGCGGCGGCCAGCTGGCCGGCCAGCTCCACGTCGCGGTCCTTGGCGGTGCGCACCTCCGCCTGCGCGGTCTCCAGCGCCGCCTGCGCGGCAGGCTGGCGGGCCTGCACGTCAGCGAGCTCAGCGGCGGCCTGCTCGGCGCGCTCGCCGGTGTCGGCCAGCCCCTCCTGCGCCTGGGCGAGGGCGTCCTTGAGCTGCTGCTGCTTGGCCTTGAGCTGCGAGACGGTGTCCGCGCTGGCGCTCGGGGCCCCTTCGCCCACGCCAGCGACACCGACGGCGCCGACGAGCAGGGCGACCGCCAGCGCGAGCGCCGGCAGCCGCCGTCGTCCTGATGACCCCACAGCGCTCAGACGCGCAGGTAGCGCGACAGCGTGGTGACGGACGCGGTGCCGGCCAGCAGCACGGCGATGCCCAGGAGCACCGGAGCCACCAGCCACACCTGGTGGGTGCCGACGTAGCCGAACAGCGGCAGCGCCTCCACCAGCCAGCCCTGCACCCCGAACCGCACCGCCGCGTACAGCGCGCCCACCGCCAGGCCCGCGCCGACGACGGCGGCCAGCACGCCCTCCAGGAGGAACGGCAGCTGGATGAGCAGCTTGGAGGCGCCGACCAGGCGCATGATGCCCGTCTCGCGGCGTCGGCTGAAGGCCGACAGGCGGATGGTGGTGGCGATGAGCAGCGCCGCGGCGACGATCATGACGACGGCGAAGCCGCCGGCCACGGCCGTGGCCACGTTGAGCACCGTGAAGAACGGGTCGAGGACGCGGCGCTGGTCCTGCACCTGCTCCACGCCCGGCGTGCCCGCGAAGTACTGGGTGACGACCTCGTACTTGGTGGGGTCCTTGAGCTTGACGCGGTAGGACTCGTTGAGCTGGTCCTCGGTGGCGGAGTCGGCGATGGCGGTGCCCTTGAACTGCTCCTTGAACCGCTTGTAGGCGTCGGCCCTGGACTCGAACTGCACCGACTCCACGTACGGCGCCAGCGTCGGCGACTGCAGCTCGGCGAGCACCGCGTCGCGCTGCGCGCCGGTCACCTCACCGCTGGTGCAGGTGGGGGCCTCGGAGTCCTTGGCGCACAGGAACACCGACACCTGCACGCGGTCGTACCAGTAGTCCTTCATCTGCCCGACCTGCAGCTGCAGCAGGCCGCCGGCACCGACGAAGACCAGCGAGACGAAGGTGACCAGCACCACCGAGATGGTCATGGCCGTGTTGCGGCGCAGGCCGGTGAGGATCTCCCCCACCAGGAACCGGAGCCTCACCAGGCCACCCCCTGCTGGGCCGGGGGGACGACGGGGACCTGCGCGCTGACCATGCCCGTGACGGGGGCCAGGCCGTAGCCGCCGGCCACCTCGTCGCGGACGACGAGGCCGCCCTCCAGCTCCACGACGCGCTTCTTGCTCGCGTCGACGAGGCCGTGGTCGTGGGTGGCCATGACGATCGTGGTGCCGGTGCGGTTGATCCGCTCCAGCAGCTTCATGATGCCCTCGCTGGTGGCGGGGTCGAGGTTTCCGGTGGGCTCGTCGGCCAGCAGGATCGCCGGCCGGTTGACGAAGGCGCGGGCCACGGCCACGCGCTGCTGCTCACCACCGGACAGCTCGTGCGGCAGACGCCGCTCCTTGCCGGCCAGGCCCACCAGCTCGAGGGTCTCGGGCACCACCTGGGCGATGTGGTGGCGGCTCTTGCCGATCACCTGCAGCGCGAACGCGACGTTCTCGAAGACCGTCTTGGACGGCAGCAGGCGGAAGTCCTGGAACACCACGCCCATCTGCCGGCGCAGGTGCGGCACCTTCCAGCTGGACAGGCGCGCCACGTCGCGACCGGCCACGTAGACGTGGCCGCGGGTGGCGACGTCCTCACGCAGCACCAGCCGCAGCAGGGTCGACTTGCCCGACCCGGACGCACCGACGAGGAAGACGAACTCCCCGCGCTCCACGTCGAGGTTGACGCGGTGCAGCGCCGGACGCCGAGACCGCGGGTAGGTCTTGGAGACGGACTCGAAGCGGATCACGGTCGCCTGCCAGCTCGGGTGCGGGTGTGCGTCCTCGAGGTTAGGCAGGCGCAGGCGCCCGAACCGGGCATCTCGCCCGGCGTGTCGCCTCCGGCGTGGCTGGGCCGAGGGTGGCGGGCGTCCCGCCTCCGGTCAGCTCTCGGACGCGCGCTCGCGCTGGCGGCGCCAGCGGATGCCGGTCTCCAGGAAGTCGTCGATCTCGCCGTCGAACACCGAGGCGGGGTTGCCGACCTCGTGCTCGGTGCGCAGGTCCTTGACCATCTGGTACGGGTTGAGCACGTACGAGCGCATCTGGTTGCCCCAGCTGCCGGAGTCGTCGCCCTTGAGGGCGTCGAGCTCGGCCTGGCGCTCCTCGCGGGCCCTCACCAGCAGCCGCGCCTGGAGGACGCGCAGCGCCGCCGCCTTGTTCTGCAGCTGGCTCTTCTCGTTCTGGCAGGACACGACGATGCCGGTCGGGATGTGGGTCAGGCGCACCGCGGAGTCGGTGGTGTTCACCGACTGCCCGCCCGGTCCCGAGGACCGGAACACGTCCACGCGCAGGTCGTTCTCGGGGATGTCGATGTGGTCGGTCTCCTCGGTGACGGGAAGCACCTCCACACCGGCGAAGGAGGTCTGGCGGCGGCCCTGGTTGTCGAAGGGGCTGATGCGCACGAGGCGGTGCGTTCCCTGCTCCACCGAGAGCGTGCCGTAGGCGTAGGGGGCGTGGACGGCCATGGTGGCCGACTTGATGCCCGCCTCCTCGGCGTAGGAGGTGTCCATGACCTCGGCCTTGTGGCCGTGGCGCTCCGCCCAGCGCAGGTACATGCGCAGCAGCATCTCGGCGAAGTCGGCGGCGTCGACGCCACCGGCCTCGGCGCGGATGGTGACGAGCGCCTCGCGCTGGTCGTACTCGCCCGACAGCAGCGTGCGGACCTCGAGCTCGCCCAGGGCCTTGCGGATGCTGGTGAGCTCCTTCTCCGCCTCCGCCCGCGTCTCCTCGGCCGTCTCGGCGTCACCCTCGGCGGCGGCCTCGTCAGCCATCTCGACCAGGGTCTCGAGGTCGTCGATGCGCGAGCCCATCTTCTCGAGGCGCTCGAGCTCGGCCTGGGCGTGCGAGAGCCGGCTCGTCACGGCCTGGGCGTTCTCGACGTCGTCCCACAGGTCCGAGGCCGAGGCCTGCTCGGTGAGCTGGGCCACGGTGGCCTTGAGGGCGTCGACGTCGCTGACCTCGCGGACCGTGCGGTAGGTGGTGCGGAGGGAGGAGATCTCAGCGGGGAGGTCGACGGCTGCCACGACCGGCAAGGGTACGACGACGGATGATGCGGCCATGAACGAGCAGCAGCCCCTCGTCGTCGTCCCCGAGGCCGAGGGCGCCTCGGCGCTGTCCTCGGCGGGTGTGAGGACGGTGGTCGTGGCACCCGACGCGGACGTGCCGGCCGACGCGCGGGGGGCGTCGGTGCTGGTGGTCGGGCCCGCCGAGTCGGCCGAGGAGGTGGAGGCGGCACTGGCGCAGGTGGCGCAGCTGCCGGACCTGCAGCTGCTCGTGAGCCTGGGCCAGGGCAGCGAGCAGTGGGGCGACCTGCGCGAGGACGTGTCGATCGCCACGGCCCGCGGCGCGCACGGCGGCTCCACGGCCGAGTGGGTCCTCGCGGCGGTGCTCGCGCAGCTGCGGCTGCTGCCGGAGCACCTCGACGCCCAGCGCGAGCACCGTTGGGGCGGGCGCACCGCGCGGACGCTGATGCGCTCGAACGTGCTCGTGCTGGGGGCGGGCGACCTCGGTGAGAACGTGCGCGCGCGGCTGCTGCCCTTCGGCGCAGCGGTCACGGTGGCCGCGAGGACGGCGCGCGAGGGCGTGGTGAGCCTGGAGGCCGCACGCGACCTGCTGGGCTCGACCGACGTGCTCGTCGTCGTCCTGCCCCTCACCGACGACACCCACCACGTGGTGGACGCCGAGCTGCTGGCCGCCCTGCCCGACGGCGCCCTGGTGGTCAACGCCGGGCGCGGGCCGCTCGTGGACACCTCCGCGCTGCTCGCGGAGCTGCGGAGCGGACGGCTGCTCGCCGCGCTGGACGTCACCGACCCCGAGCCGCTGCCCGCCGACCACCCCCTGTGGGACGCGCCGGGCCTGCTGCTCACCCCGCACGTGGCGGGCAACACCGAGGGCGCTGGGGAGCGCGCGTGGGAGCGGGTGGCGGAGCAGGTGAGCGCCTTCGCGCGCGGGGAGCGCCCGCCGAACCTCGTGCGCTGACGCGCGGCGCCGAGACGCGAGACGACCGTGGACGCTGTGCTCCGGTGCGGAGGGCCGCACCGGAGCACAGCGTCCGCGGTCGGCGTCGGAGGACGGCAGCGGCTCAGTTCATGAGGTCGTTGAGGAACCCGCCCTGCTGCTGACCGCCCTGCGCGGCCGCGGGCCGGCCCTCGCTGGGCTGGACCAGCACGAAGCCGGGGCCGTGGAAGAGGTACTGGAACGCCTCGCCGGAGCCGCCGCGCAGCAGCGAGCGCACGTTCATGCTGTTGACCAGCTGCGGGCGCAGGTGGCTGGACCAGGCGACGGCCGCCTGGATGTCGACGCCGGTGGGCTGCTGGGAGCAGTCGAGCAGCACCGGCGGACCGTCGCTGGTGAGGGCGACCACGCCGTGCCCGCTCACCTCGACGTTCCACATGCCGCCCGAGAGGTGGCCAGCGCCCTGGACGCGGCGGATGTCCCACTCGAGGTTCGCGTCGAAGGCGAGGAGGTTCTTGCCGTCCACGCTGATGCCGTCACCCTCGAGGAGGATGAGGTGCACGTGCTCGGCGGTGTTGGCGAAGAACACCTCGCCCTGGCCGGACACGCGCATCAGCGGAGTGTCCTCGCTGGTCACGAGCTTCTTGAGGAACTTGGCCATGGAGCCGGAGCCCTCGTGGTCGAAGCGGACGGAGCCCTGGTAGGCGACCATCGACCCCTTCGCCGCGAGGACGTCCTGGCTGAGGGAGACGCGGAGCATCGACGAGTTCTGCAGGACCCAGCGCTCGCTGGTCTGCTTCTCGGCGGTCGCGGCGTCGAAGAGGTTGCTGCGCACGGGTGAACCCTGACAGGCCCGGGCCCCGGAGGTCCAGCGCCTCCGGGGCCCGTGACCGGGCCTGCCGGTCGCCGCACGGCGACCCGCAGGCCCAGCCTCAGGCGACCGGCGCCGGACGGGTCATCGCGCGCCTCGCGGCGCGCTCGACCAGCCGCTGGGCCCGGGCCTCCAGCCGCGCTGCGCGCGCGGCGTCCCGCTGGGACGCCGCCAGGCGCGACCAGCACGCCCGGGACCGCAGCTCAGCGCCGCGCTGGTGGTGCAGGGACAGGACGTGTTCGGGGTGGGACGTGTGCACGACGGGCTCCTCGGGGTGGCCCCGGGCGCCGCCACCGGTCAGGCGACGGCGCCCACGGGCTCGGGCAGGGGGTGCTTGCGGGGGCGGCCGCGGGGCCGCTTGCGGGGCACGACGACTCCGGACAGGACCAGCTCGCCGCCCCAGACGCCCCAGGGCTCGGAGCGGGCCAGGGCGCCGTCGAGGCACTCGGCACGCAGCGGGCAGCCGGTGCACAGCGCCTTCGCGGCCTCGACGTCCTGCGGGAGCTCGGCGAACCAGAGCTCCGGGTCGTTGACCCGGCAGGGCAGCGACGACATGGGGTGTTCCTCTCGGTGTGGCGGTGCTGCGGAGCGGGAGAGGAGACCGCTGGCAGCAGAAAGGCCGCGGTCCCCTGGGTCGGGGGTCCGCGGCCTGTCGCCGGGAGAGGAGCGGACCTAGCTGGTCAGCACCTGCCGGCGGACAGGGAGGAGCCCCGAGACGGGCGGGTTCGAGATGAGGGCGTCACCGAGGACGACTGGACGCTGGCGCAGCGCGTGGCCGTAGCCGGCGCCGAGGCGCTCGCCACCGCTGAGGCCGGCGACGGTCCCCTGGGCGGGGCCGTCGGCGTAGGCGCGGGCGGACGCGGACACAGCGGTGCCCCGGAACCCACCGGTGGTGGGCACGCGGAGGTCGTAGGACGACACCTCGAACCGGGTGTCCATGTACTCCGTCATCGCGCACACCTCCTTCATCCGCGCACCGCCCGTTGCAGGCAGTGCTGATCGCGTGTCCACGAGGCTAGGGGGCCTCGTGTGAGCCGCACAACAGGTTTTTCCGAACTCTTCTCCGACAGGTCTCCCGGAGGTCCCCGCGGCGCACGTGCGGAGCGCTGGTCACGCCGCTGACCAGCGGCGCGACCAGCGCTCCGGGGACGGTGCCCGAGGTGGTCAGACCTTGAAGGTGGCCACCAGCTGGCGCATGTCTCCCGCGATGGCGGTGAGCTGCTGGGCGGCGCTCTGCGCGGTCCGGGCCCCCGCCGACGCCTGCTCCGCGACCCGGGCGACCTCGTCGACCGCCGAGACCACGCGGCTGCTGGCCGCGGCGGCCTCCGAGCCCGTGCTGGTCATCTGCGCGGTGACGGCCGACTGCTCCTCCACGGCGCTGGCGATGGTGCCGTTGTGCTCGTGGATCTGGTCGACCACGGACCGCACCTGCTCCATGGAGGTGGTGGCCTCCTGGGTGCCGGCCTGGATGGCCTGCACCTGCTCGGTGATGTCCCCGGTGGCGCGGGCCGTCTGCAGCGCCAGCTCCTTGACCTCCCCGGCGACGACGGCGAAGCCCTTGCCCGCCTCACCCGCTCGCGCGGCCTCGATGGTCGCGTTGAGCGCCAGGAGGTTGGTCTGCTGGGCGATGGCGTTGATGAGGTCCACCACGGCGCTGATCTGCGCCCCGGACCTGCCGAGGGAGTCGATCTGCTCGGCGGCCCGTCCAGCCACCGTGACGGCCTCGACGGTCACGCCCGACGCGCGGCTCGCGCTGGAGGCGATCTCGCTGATGGAGGCGGCCAGCTCGTCGTTGGCCCGCGCCAGGCCGCGGATGCTGCCGTCGACGTCCTGCGCCGACCTCGACGCGAGCACCGCGCGCTCGGAGGTGGTGCTGGCCGTGCTCCGGAGGTCGGTGGACACCCGGTCCACCGCGGTCGCGGTCTCGGAGAGCCGCTCGGCGGCCTGGGTGATCGACCTGACGGTGCCACCGACCTTGGCCTGGAAGCGGTTGAACGCCGCCCCGAGCTGGCCGGCCTCGTCGGGGCTCGACTCGTCGACGCGCTGGGTGAGGTCGCCGTCACCGTCGGCGATCTCGGCCATCCTGTCGCGCAGCAGCTCCAGCGGGCGCACCGTGCGGCGGGCGATCACCACGGTGACGAGCACGGCCAGCAGCAGCGCCCCGGCGGCGAGGCCGATGCTCGTGGCGCGGACGCTGTTGGCGTCGGCGAGCACGGTGCTCGTGGGGATGGCGATGACCACCGCCCAGCGGTCGGTCTGGCCCAGGTCGATGGGGACGGCGACGACCCGCTGCGGGCGCCCGTCCACCTCCACCACCTCGTTGACGGCCTTCCCGGACTCGACGGCGCGCTTCGCGGCCGTCCCGGTCGCGCCGGCCAGCGGCTCGCCGATCTCAGCGCCCGCGCCAGAGCCGACCACCACGCCGGAGGCGGTGACGAGCGTGGCGCGACCGGCGCCCAGGGGGCGGAGGGCGGCGACCTGCTCCTGGACCGCGCTCAGCGGCAGGTCGACGCCGGCCACGCCGACGACGGCGCCGTCGCGGACCACCGGCGCAGTGGTCGAGGTCAGGAGCACCTGCTGGCCGCCGACCTCGTACAGGTACGGGTCGATGACCTTCTCCTCGCCGGTGTTCCGGGCGATGACGTAGTAGTCACCCGGCCCCGGCTTCTCGTAGTCGGTCAGCGGCGTCACCGCGATGGACGCTCCGTCGCGGTACCAGTAGGAGATGTAGCGCCCGGTCCCGTCCGTGCCCGTGGTGTCGACGAAGCGCGCGTCCTGGCCGTCGAAGGCGCCCGGCTCGAAGGCGGACCACACACCCAGGTACTCAGGTGAGGCTGCCAGCAGGTCGCGCTCGATCGCGTCGGCCTGGGCACGCGTCCCGCCCTGCGACGTGAGGCCGGACAGGGTGGCCGACAGCGACCGGGCCGTGTCGAGCGCGGTGACCACGCGGTCCTGCACCTGGGCGGCCGCGTTGCGGGAGGCTTCGTCGGCGTACCGGTAGGCCGCCTCCCGGGCCATCGCCTGCGTGCGGGCGCTGATGACGCTGACCAGCGCGACCAGCGCCACGGCGAGCATCACGACGACGCTCAGCACGAGGCGTGCCTTGATGCTCCGACGGAAGATCTGCACGGGCGGTCTCCTGGTGCGGCGTCAGCGGCGACTCCGGGCTGTGCTCACAACCCGTCGCAGGAGACATCGGGGGGAGACCGGGGTGCCTTGAGACCCGAGCCGCCGCCACCACCGAGGTGCCTCAGACGGAGGACGCCTCAGGAGGAGGAAGCATCCGCGAGGACGCCCAGCACCGCCTCGCCGTAGCGCTCGAGCTTGGCAGGACCCACACCCGGGATGCGGGCCAGCCCTGCGGTGTCCACCGGGGTGGTCTCGGCGATGGCCACGAGCGTCGCGTCGGTGAAGACGACGTACGCGGGCACCTTCGCCTCCGAGGCGGTGGCCGATCGCCAGGCGCGCAGCGCGTCGAAGACGCCCTCGTCGTAGGTGGGCGGGCACGTCTCGCAGCGGCCCACCTTGCGCTCGGCGGGCGTGTTCAGGGCGGCCCCGCAGGAGCGGCACACCCGCGCCAGCCCCGGCCCCTTCTTGGACCGTCCGCTCCCCGCTCCCCCGCCGGAGCCGCCGGAGGCGCGGCGCCGCTCGCGCTCGGCCGGGTCGACGGGGCGCAGACCGTCGAGGAAGCGCGACGGCGTGCGACTGGCCCGGCCACCCGGCGTGCGGGCCCGCCCCCACGAGAGCGCGAGGTGCTCACGGGCCCGGGTGATGCCGACGTAGAGCAGCCGCCGCTCCTCCTCGACCTTGTCGGGGTCGTCGGCGGAGAAGCTGATGGGCAGCAGGCCCTCGCTGACGCCGACCAGCCACACCGCGTCCCACTCGAGGCCCTTGGCGGCGTGGAAGGAGGCCAGCGTGACGCCCTGGACGGTGGGGGCGTGCTGCGCGGCGGAGCGCTCGTCCACCTCGGTGACGAGGTCCGCCACGCGCGCGCCGGGGCGGGCGGTGGCGACGTCGTCGGCGAGCGCGGCCAGCGCCTGCAGCGACGCCCAGCGCTCCCGGGCGGCGCCGGCCGCGGTGGGCGGCTCCGCCGTCCAGCCGGCGCTGGCGAGCACGTCGCGGACGGCCTCACCCAGCGGGCGGGTGCCGTCGTCGGAGCGGGCGGCGCCGCGCAGCAGCAGCACGGCCTGGCGGACCTCGGCGCGGAAGAAGAACTTCTCCCCGCCGCGCAGCTGGTACCCGACGCCGGCGTCGGACAGGGCCGCCTCGAGGGGCTCGGACTGCCCGTTGGTGCGGAACAGCACCGCGATCTCGGCGGGCGGCGTGCCCGCGTCGATGCGGCGGCGCACCGCGGCGGCCACGCCGGCCGCCTCGGCGACGTCGTCGTCGTACTCGGTGAAGGTGGGGTCCGGTCCGGGCGGTCGCTGCGCGACCAGCTCCACCCGGGCCCTCACCGCGGCGGCGGGCGCCCGGTCGAGCAGGCGGTTGGCCAGCGCCACCACCTGAGGGGTGGAGCGGTAGTCCCGCACGAGGCGGACCACGGAGGCGCTCGGGTGGCGCTTCGGGAACTCCAGCAGGTGCGCCGGGGTGGCGCCGGCGAAGGAGTAGATGGTCTGGCTGGCGTCGCCGACCACGCAGACGTCCTCGCGGCCGCCGAGCCACAGGTCGAGCAGGCGCTGCTGCAGCGGGGAGACGTCCTGGTACTCGTCCACCGTGAAGTGGCGGTACTGGCGGCGGACGCTCTCGGCGACGTCGCCGCGCTCGGCGAGGATCCCGCAGGTCAGCAGGAGGACGTCCTCGAAGTCCATGGCGCCGCGGTCGGTCTTGACGTCCTCGTAGGACTGCATGACCCGGCTCATGGCGGCGGGGTCCAGGCCGGCGGGTGGAGTGCGACCGGCGCGCGCGACGGCGGCGGGGTAGGCCTCGGGCGTGAGGAGGGCGACCTTGGCCCACTCGACCTCCGCCGACAGGTCGCGCACGGCGGTGCGGTCCACCGAGAGCCGCAGCCGGCTGGCGGCCTCGGCCACGAGCCGCGCCTTGTGCTCCACGAGCACCGGCAGCGGTCCCCCCACCGCGGTGGGCCAGAAGTACTGCAGCTGCCGCAGCGCCGCGGCGTGGAAGGTGCGGGCCTGCACCGCGGGCACGCCCAGGTCCCGCAGGCGCGAGCGCATCTCCCCCGCGGCCCGGGAGGTGAACGTCAGGGCGAGCACGCTGCGCGGGTCGTACACGCCGGCGTGGACGCCGTGGGCGATGCGGTGGGTGATGGCCCGGGTCTTGCCGGTGCCTGCGCCGGCCAGCACGCACACGGGTCCGCGCAGCGCCGAGGCCACCGCCCGCTGCTCCGGGTCGAGCGAGGCGAGGACGGCGTCGGCGAGGGTCGCGTGGGTGGTCTGGGACATGGCCCGGCCATGATGGCTGACCGTGCCGACACCCCGCTCCGAGCGTCCACAGGCGAGCAGCCCGACGACGACGACGACGAGCACGGCCGAGCTCGTCGCCCGCGCCCGCGGGCTCGTGGAGGCGGCTGACGGCCGCCGGGTGCTGCTCGGCCTGGTCGGGGCGCCCGGCGCCGGCAAGTCGACGCTCGCGGCGCAGCTGGTGGAGGCCCTGGGCCCCGAGCTGGACGGCGGAGCGGCCCTGGTGGGCATGGACGGCTTCCACCTGGCCCAGACGACCCTGGAGCGCTGGGGGCGCGCCGGCCGCAAGGGCGCGCCGGACACCTTCGACGCCGGCGGCTACGCGGCGCTGCTGCGCCGGTTGCGGGCGCGTGACGAGGACGTCGTGCACGCCCCCGAGTTCCGGCGGGACCTGGAAGAGCCCCTGGGCAGCGCCGTCCCCGTGCCCCGGGAGGTGGCGCTGGTGGTCACGGAGGGCAACTACCTCCTGCTCGACGGGGCGTGGGCGCCCGTGCGCGGGCTGCTCGACGAGGTCTGGTTCCTCGCCCCGGACGACCAGCTGCGGCTGACGCGCCTGGTGGCCCGGCACGAGGCGTTCGGCAAGGCCCCTCGCGCGGCGGTCGAGTGGTCGCACGGACCCGACCAGGCCAACGCGGACGTGGTGGCCGCGACGGCGGCCCGCGCCGACCTCGTGGTGCGCCTGGTCGACTGACGCCTCCGGCGCCTCAGGCGCTGCGCCGGACCACCGAGGACAGGCCCACCTCGCTGGGGACGCCGTGCGCGCCGAGCAGGTGCTCGGCGCGCTCCACGGCGTCGGCCCAGGCCCCCAGCGTCGAGGCGCCGCCCGCCACGGGGAGCGCCGCCGTCACGACGGCGGTCGGTCCCTCGACCACCTCGTCCACCTCGTAGCCCGCGCTCGCGAGCGCCCACGAGGCGGTCGCCGCGTCGGTGGTCGCCACGCGGCAGTGCAGGAGCAGCATCGTCGCCACGGGCCGATCTTCGGTCGCGGCACCACCGGCGTCACGCTTGTGACCGTTGTGGTCAGCGCGGAGGCACCCCGTGGGCGGCGGCCACGGCGTCGACCTCCGCGAGGTGCTCCGCCACCCGCTCCGGGGGCGCCCAGCTCGCCTCGAAGCTGTTGCGCGCCAGCTGCACCACGTCGGCGGGCGACAGGTCGGCGACGCGCGCCAGGGCGAGCAGGTTCTCCTTGAGGTAGCCGCCGAAGTAGGCGGGGTCGTCGCCGTTGACGCAGACCTTCGCCCCGGCGCGCAGCAGCGCGACGATCTCGGGCGCCTTCATCTGCTCGGTGACGAACCCGTTGGACAGCGGGCACGAGGTGAAGCCGAGGCCCCGCTCCACGGCGAGGGCGAGCAGCTCGGGAGCCTCGACGATGTTGGTGCCGTGGTCGATGCGGTCCACCCGCACGTCCTCGAGCGCCTGGCGCAGGTGCTCGAGCGTGCCCGGCTGGTCGATGTCGCAGTGCACCGTCAGCCGGTAGCCGGCCTCGCGGGCGCGGGCGAAGACGGCGGCGAAGTCCGCCGGGGGGTGGCCCCGCTCGTCGGAGTCCAGGCCCACGCCGAGGATGCGGTCTGCGTACGGCAGCGACGCCGTCAGCGTCTCCTCCGCGCTGACCACGGGGTGGTCTCGCAGGAAGCACATGATCAGCGCGGCGTCGACCCCCAGCTCGTGCGGCGCCCGCTCGACGGCCTCCAGCAGGCCCTCCACCACCACCTCGAACGGCACCCCGCGGCTCGTGTGGGCCTGCGGGTCGAAGAAGACCTCGGCCCGTCGGACGTCCTGCGCCGCGGCGCGGGTCAGGTAGGCGGTCGCCAGGTCGGTGAAGTCGCGCCGGGTCTGCAGCACGTCCATCGCCGGGTAGTAGACGGCGAGGAAGGACGCCAGGGAGTCGAACACGTGCGTGGCGCGGACCTCCTCGACCGTCCTCGTCGCCAGCTCCACCCCGTTGCGGGCCGCCAGCTCCAGGAGCAGCTCCGGCTCGAGGGTGCCCTCGAGGTGCACGTGCAGCTCGCAGGCGGGCAGGTCGGCGACGAGGGCGGCGAGCGGGTCGGTGGCCATCGGGGCACCCCACCACAGCAGCAGCCGTCCGTGGGATGACGACGGCGAGGTCGGGCGTTGAGCACCTGCGGAAGACCCGTCCCGACCACCGACCGCCGAGGAGAACGATGTCTGCGCCCACGCTGCCCGAGCAGGGGACCATCACCATGTACACGACCACGTGGTGCGGCTACTGCAAGATCCTCAAGAAGGGCCTGCAGCGCGAGGGCATCACCTGGAACGAGGTGAACATCGAGGAGGTCCCGGGCGCCGCCGAGTACGTGCAGAGCGTCAACGGGGGCAACCAGACCGTGCCGACCGTCGTGTTCCCGGACGGCACTTCGGCCACCAACCCCTCCCTGGCCGAGGTCAAGGCCCGCCTCTCCTGAGGGTCGAGCCGCTCGACGCCGCCGGGCTCGCACACCGGGCCCTGGCGGCGCTCGGGCGCTCCCCCGGCCGCCGCCTCGGCGTGGACGCCGCGGTGCCGGCCGACGCCGCCGTGGTCGCCGACGCGGTGGTGGAGGCCCTCGAGCGCGAGGGCCGGGCCGTGCTCCGCGTCGACGCCGAGGACTACCTGCGGCCTCGCTCGCTGCGCCTCGAGCACGGACCAGCGGACCCCGACGCCGGCTACGAGGGCTGGTACGACACCTACGCCCTGCTGCGCGAGGTCCTCGACCCCCTCGCCCCTGACGGGGCCGGCACCTGGCTGCCCGCCCTGTGGGACGCCGAGCGCGACCGCGCCACCCGGCAGGAGCGCCGCACGGCCCCACCCGGCGCCGTCCTCGTGCTGACCGGACCGTTCCTCCTGCGCTGGGAGCTGTCGGGCGCGCTCGACGCCGTCGTCCACCTGCAGACGTCACCCGCCGCGCAGCGCCGGCGCCTGTCCGCGGCAGACGCCGACAGGGTGGTCGGTGCCTGGGCGCGCTACCTGGAGGAGACCGGTCCCGCGTCGCGCGCCGACCTCGTCGTGCGCTGCGAGGACCCCCGCCACCCCGCGCTGGTGGTGCCCTGACCGGCGTGCCAGGGTGCGCTCGTGGTGGACACCCCGCCGGACGCTTCCGTCGACGTCGGCGACGAGGCGCAGCGGCGCTGGTTCCTCAGCCGGGGCGAGCGCGGTGACGCCGCGGGAGACCTGCGCGCGGAGGACGACGGCTGGAGGGGCTGGGCGCAGGGCTGCCTGGTGCGCCCCCTCGTGCACGGCGCCACGTACTTCGCGGCGCTGCACGCAGCGCTGAGCGGCACGAGCGCCGGCGACCGGCTGTGGTTCACCGACTGGCGCGGAGACTCCGACGAGCGCCTGCTGCCCGAGGGGCCCTCGATCGGCGAGCTGCTCGTCTCGCTCGCCCGCCGCGGGGTGGAGGTGCGCGGGCTGCTGTGGCGCTCGCACCTCGAGAAGCTGTCGTCGTCCATCAGCGGGCTGGGTGGGGAGCGCCTGGGCCGCGAGGTGAACGAGGCCGGCGGGGAGGTGCTGCTCGACCAGCGGGTGCGCCCCTTCGGCTCCCACCACCAGAAGCTCGTGGTGGTGCGCCACCGGGACCGGCCCGAGCGCGACGTCGCCTTCGTGGGCGGCATCGACCTGTGCCACTCCCGGCGTGACGACGCCGACCACGGCGGTGATCCCCAGGCCCTCGACCTCGGACCGAGGTACGGACCGCGGCCGCCCTGGCACGACGCGGTGCTCGAGCTGCGCGGTCCCGTGGTCGCCGACGTCCTGGCCGTCTTCGCCGAGCGCTGGGACGACCCGCACCCGCTCGACGAGCGCACCCCGCTGCGGATGCTGCTGCAGCGACTGGCGCGCATGCCGCGCCACCCCTCACCCCTGCCGGAGGCGTTCCCGCCGCCTCAGTCCCGCGGCCCGCACGCCGTGCAGCTGCTGCGCACCTACCCCGCCAAGCGCCCCCCGTTCCCCTTCGCGCCGGACGGCGAGCGCGGCATCGCCCGCGCGTACGGCAAGGCGTTCGGGCTGGCGCGCTCGCTGGTCTACCTGGAGGACCAGTACCTGTGGTCCACCGAGGTGCTCGGCGGACTGGCTGAGGCGCTGCGCGCCCAGCCGGGCCTGCGCGTCATCGCCGTCGTCCCCCGCTTCCCGGACTCCGACGGACGGGTCTCCGGCCCGCTGAACCGCCTCGGGCAGCAGCGGGCGCTGCGACTGCTGCACGCCGCGGCCCCGGGGAGGGTGGCCGTGTTCGACCTGGAGAACCGCGCCGGAACGCCCATCTACGTGCACGCCAAGGTGTGCGTGGTCGACGACGTGTGGATGACCGTCGGCTCCGACAACGTGAACCGCCGCTCCTGGACCAACGACAGCGAGCTGACCAGCGCCGTGGTCGACACCACCCGCGACACGCGCGAACCCCTGCGCCTGCCCGGTGCGCTGGACGACGCGAGGGTCCTCCCGCGAGACCTGCGCCTGCAGCTGTGGGCCGAGCACCTGGGCCTCACCGAGGACGACGAGCGCCTGCTGCACCCCGACACCGCCTGGCGGCTGTGGAACGAGAGCGCGAGCGCCCTGGACGCCTGGCACGAGCGGGGGCTGCGGGGGCCCAGGCCCACCGGGCACGCCCGCCACCACCGCACCGAGCCCGTCAGCGCCGCCCAGGAGCGCTGGGCCTCCCCGCTGTACGACCTCGCGGTCGACCCCGACGGCCGCCCGCGGCGCCTGCGCGGCACCACCAGCTTCTGAGCGGTCGGGCCAGGCAGCGCCTCAGCGCCACACGCCTCCGGCGTCCTCCAGCGATCCGCCGTACCAGTGCTCGATGATCCGCCGGGCGATGGAGACCGGCGGGGGCAGCAGCACGTCACCGTCGCGCAGTGCCGCTACGAGCTCCTCGCGGCTGAACCAGCGCGCGTCGGTGATCTCGACGTCGTCGGTGACGACGTCGGTGCTCACCGCGGTGCCGCGGAAGCCCAGCATGAGCGAGGCGGGGAACGGCCAGGGCTGGTTGCCGAGGTAGTCGACGTCGCCGACCTCGATGCCGACCTCTTCGAGCACCTCGCGGCGCACCGCTGACTCGAGGGACTCCCCCGGCTCCACGAAGCCCGCCAGCGTCGAGTACCGCTTGGCCGGCCACATGTCGTTGTGGCCGAGCAGGAGCCTGTCGTCGGCGTCGACGACGGACATGATCACCGCGGGGTCGGTGCGGGGGAAGTGCTCGCTGCCGTCGGCGGTGCACTTCCGCACCCACCCGGCCTGCTCCACCGACGTGGGCGCTCCGCAGCGCGGGCAGCGGGGGTTCACCGCGTGCCAGCGCAGCACCGCCACGGCCTGGGTGAGCAGGCCGGCCTCGAGGGCGTCCAGCTCCGCACCCAGCGTGCGCAGGTCGGCCCAGTCGTCACCGCCGCCCGGGTCGAGGGAGGGGTCGGCCACCTCCTGCGCCACGTACCAGGTGCCGTCGGGGTCGGTGCCCAGCAGGACGCGCACCCCGTGGGGCGCTCCGCCGGGCACGTGCGACGGCGGCACCAGGGCCAGCCGCGGCTGGCCGTCGGGACCGCCGTCGCCGTCGCGCGTGACGGGCGTGCGGCCGTCGTGCACGCGCACCACCCGGACCGCTTCGTCGGCCCACAGCCGCTCCAGCAGGCCAGCGTCGCCGCGGCGGGCTCCCTGGCGGTCGGAGGCAGAGCGGGACAGGGACAGGTCGGGCAGGGGTGCGGGGGCCACGTCGCCACCGTAGGCAGCCGCCGTCCCGCCCGCGCGAGCGGTTCCCGACGGACCTGGAGGGTGCTGGACTGCGGCGGACGGTGCACGGGGCCCTAGCGTTGGCCCGTGCGCCGCGACCCCTACCTCATGGCCGCGCTCGCCAGCGCCGCGCTGCCCGGCGCTGAACCGACGCGGGTGCGGCTGCTCGACGACGACGGTGCCGACCTCGACGTCGCCCTGGTGGAGGACGACGGCGGCGCCCGTCACGTCATCAGCGTCCCCCGCAGCCCCGCCGCGGGCGCCGACCTGGAGCGCGAGGCGGCGGCCCTAGGGCTGCTCGCGCGCCTGGCGGAGCCTGCGCTGGGGGTGCGCCTGCCCTTCGTGGTCCCCGCGGTGGCCGGGTGGACGCCCCTGCCCGAGGGCGGCCGAGCCGTCGTCACCACGTGGGTCCCGGGCGACCAGGTGGACGTCGTCGGCCTGCGTCCGGGGGCGCTCACCACGTCGCTGGCCCGCGCGCTGGCGGTGGTGCACGCGCTGCCCGCCGCGGCCGTCGACGAGGCCGGGCTGCCGGTGTGGAGCGCCTCGGAGGTGCGGGGTCGTCGGCTGTCGGAGCTGGACCGCGCCGCCTCCACCGGGAGGGTGCCGACGCGGCTCCTCGCGCGGTGGGAGCAGGGCCTGGAGGAGGTGCGCTGGTGGAGGTTCTCCCCCGTGGTGGTCCACGGCGACCTCGACGGCACCCGCGTCCTCACCGACGGGCTCGCGGTGACGGGCGTCACCGGCTGGGGCTCGCTCAGCGTCGGCGACCCCGCCGACGACCTGGGCTGGCTGGCGGCCGCCGCTCCCACCGAGTCCCTGGAGGCGGTGCTCGTCGAGCACGCCGAGGCCCGCCACGAGCCGGTCGACCCGGCGCTGGCCGCCCGCGCGCGCCTGGCCGGGGAGATGGCGCTGGCGCGCTACCTCCTCCACGGCGTGGCCCTGGAGGACGACGCCGTGCTCGACGACGCCACCGCGATGCTGGAGGACCTCGACGCCTCCCTCGACGACGGCGACGAGCTGGAGCGCTGAGGCGTGAGGGTCGCAGCGCTGAACCTCGCCTCCGGGAGGGGCCGAGACGGGCGCCAGCTCGGCGCCGCAGCCCTGCGGGACGCCCTGCGCGGCCTGTCGGGGTGCGACGCGGTCGCGCTGGCGGAGGTGGACGACGCCCAACCCCGCTCGGGCGGTCTCGACCAGGCCGCGGAGGCGTCCGCGGCGCTGGGCCTCGACCACTGGCGGATGGCGCCCGCGCTGGAGGGGACCCCCGGGCTGCGGCGCGACTGGGCCCCGCTGGCCGGCTCGCTGCGAGGCCCGGTCGGGAGCACGGGGCCGGGCTCGGACCAGGACGAGGCGCGCGGGCTGCGCGGCCCCACGTTCGGCGTGGCGCTGCTCGTCCGGCGGCCCGTGGTCGCCTGGCACGCCCTCGACCTCGGCACCGGACGCGGCAGGCTCCCGCTCGTCGTCCCCGATCCCGTCACCGGCCGCACGGGCGTGCTGCTGTTCCCCGACGAGCCGCGCACGGCCGTCGCCGCCGTCCTGGGAGACGGGACGGTGGTCGCGGCGACCCACCTGTCCTTCGCACCTCCGACGGCGCTGCGGCAGCTGCGCCGGGTCGCGTCGTGGCTGCGGGGCCTCGCCCCCTCGGGCTCGGCCGGTCCGACACGGCAGGTGCTGCTGGCCGGAGACCTCAACCTGCCGGGAGCGCTGGTGAAGCGGGCCGCGGGTGCACCGACGCTGGTGGCCGCCCCCACCTTCCCCGGCGCCGCACCGCGCCTGCAGCTGGACCACGTCGTCTCCCTCGGCGCACCGGTCAGCGCCACCGGGCGTGCCGAGCAGCTCGCGGTGGGTGACCACCGCGCGCTCGTCGTCGACGTGGAGGCGGACCAGCCCCTAGCCTCCGGCGGATGAGCGCCCCGGCCCGGTCCACCCCGAAGCCCCCCGCGCTGTCGGTCGCCTTCACGTGGCTGGCCTGGCCGGTCATCTTCGCGACGATCTTCGCGGGCTGGGGCGTCCTCAAGGCGCCCTCGGCGTACGGGTACGCCACGGGCACGGAGGTGGTCGCCAGCACCCGGGCGGGTGGCACGTGCGAGACGACGATCGTGGTGCGCGGTGCGGGTCGCGGCGGGACGGACTGCCCCGCGACGTGGACCGCCGACGGGCGGGAGGTCAGGGGGACGCTCACCACGCACTACGGCGGCACCCTCGACAGCACCACCGGCGACCCGGACACCTACCGAGCCGTCGCCTGGGGCACGACCGCCGCGACCGGGTACGACGCGTTCGACCTGCGGTGGGGCCTGCTCAGCCCGTTCGGCCTCCTCGTCGGCGCCGCGTTCCTCTGGTGGGGCTTCGCGGGAGCCGACCGACGGCTCGCGAGGAAGGTCGGCCGCGAGCTGCGCGGCGGTGCCGTCGTCCCCTGGGGGCCGTTCGTGCTGCACGCGGACGGGCTCCAGGTGGGCGGGCACCGGCTGCCCTGGCACCTGGTCCGAGTCGCTGGTGAGGGAAAGGTCAAGCGGGCGCGGTGGACCGACAAGACCGTGCGGCTGGACCTGGCCGGCACCACCACCGGCGACCTCTTCCCGCCGCAGCTGTCAGAGGCCGGGGCCTTCGCCCGGGTCGTGCGGACCTTCAGCCCTGCTCAGCCGTCCCAGCCGGTCTGAGGCGTGGCGCACGTCTCGCGGTAGACGTACTGGGAGGGCGCGCGCCGCTCGCTGCTCGACCAGTCGATGGCGGGGCGCCGCTGCTCCGGTGGGACGTGGCCGATGCGGTAGACGGCCATGAGGTCGAGGTGGTCGGGCACCTCCAGCAGCTCCTCGATGCGGCCCCACGCGCCAGGCACCTCCATGGGGAACGAGACGAACTGGATGCCCAGCCCCAGCTCGACCGTGGTGAGCCAGATGTTCTCCACCGCGGCGCCCAGGGAGAACAGCGAGTAGAACGCCGACAGCTCCCCCGGGCGGTGCTCGGCCTTGTCCAGCAGCGCCGCCAGCAGCAGCGGGGACCCGGCGACGAGCTTGCGGTTCTCCTCCCCCAGCGTCTGCGGCACCCGCAGCGCGTTCATGAGCCTCTGCCCGCGGCGGGTGAACACCTGGCCGGTGAACGGCCGCAGCGGGGCGGGCAGCCTGTCGAAGAGCATGCCGCTGCGGTGCTGCGCCATCTCCGCAGCGCTGAAGCGGAAGTAGCGCTTGTACCGCTCGAAGAACGTGCCGCCCGACATCGCCGTGGTCATGCTCTCGCCGCTGATCGCGGCGATGCGATCGATGGTGGACCGGTCCTCGACCAGCACGAAGCGCCACGGCTGGCTGTTGAGCTGGCTCGGCGCGCGTCCCGCCACCTCCACGAGCAGGCGCTGGTGCTCGGCGCTGACCGGGTCGGGCAGGAAGGCGCCGTTCGTGGTGCGCCGGCGGCGGATCGCCTCGAGCAGCTCCACGGTCAGCGGCTCCTCGTCCCCGCTGCCGCCCAGGCGGCAGCGGTGGCGCCCAGCAGGGGCGGGGCCAGCGACGCGGCGAGCAGCACGTGACCGGTCCCGCCCGGACGGACCCTCGCGACGACGACGAGCGGCAGCAGCGCGGGCGCCAGCAGGGCCGTCGTCGTCCTGCTCCGGCCGAGGAGCGCGGAGGCTGCGAGCGCGAGCAGCGTCCACGTGCACGTGGAGGCGTAGAGGGCGTGGTGCGGCCACCTGCTGCCCCGCCGGCCCCGCCACGCCGCCAGGCCGACCGCGCAGTTCGCGGCCCAGCTGGCCGCGGCTGCGCTGAGCAGCACCGCCGGCGCCGCCCGCAGGCGCGATGTCGTCACCCGGTCACGCTAACCGGAACCTCAAGGCGGGGGCCGAGCGCGCCGACGACCCCAGAGATCACCCAGAAACCACCTGAGGGAGACCGAACCACCATGCCTGCCGCCCCCGGCCGAAGCGCCCTCCTCCGGTCATCGCGCTGGAGCGTGCGCACCCGGCTGTTCGCGCTCGTCGTGACCCTCGCCGTCGCCGTGATGGGGATGGGCGGGGTCGGCGTCTCGCAGGTCCTCGCGCTGAACCACCGCGCCCAGGAGGTGCGGCAGACCGGGACCGTGCCGCTGGAGCAGCTCGGCCAGCTCAAGGTCGACTGGCAGACGTACCTCACCAACCTGTCCCGCCAGTACCTCACCGGCAACACGGCCGAGATGCAGGCCGGGTACGTGAAGGCGGCAGACGCCGCGATGGCAGCTGTGCAGAAGGACATCAGCTCCCTGCAGAGCACCTCCCTGACGCCGAAGGCCACCGCGGCCGTCACGACGGTCTCCAGCGCCGTGCCGCAGTACAACGACAACCTCCAGAAGCTGGTCGCGGCGACGGCTGCGGGGGACACCACCACGGTGGCATCCCTCAACGCCAAGTACTTCGAGCTGGAGGACGCCATCAGCAAGTCCCTCACCGACGCCCTCGCCGCCCAGTCCGCCGGCGCCGCCGCGGCGGCCCAGGAGGCGCAGGCCGCGGCCGACTCGGCGGTCCGCGTGCTGGTGGGCATCGCCCTCGTGGCGCTGGCCGTCTCCCTCACGCTGGCCGTGGTGATCACCCGCAGCATCACCCGCCCGCTGGAGCACGTCCGCACCGTCCTGGGCCGGGTGGCCACCGGCGACCTGCGCGCTCGCGCCGGCATCGTCGGAAACGACGAGCTCGCCTCCGTCTCGGTCTCGCTGGACCACACCCTCGACGAGTTCGGCCGCGCCATGGGCGTGGTCATCGCCACCACCGACCAGCTCACCGGCACCTCCCGCACCCTGGACCAGCTCGCCGTGGACGTGGTCGGCCGCGCCGACGAGTCCGCCGCCCAGGCAGACCTCGTCTCCGCCGCCGCCTCCTCGGTCTCCGTCAGCGTCGACACCGTCGCCGCCGGCTCGGGCGAGATGCAGACCGCCATCGGAGAGATCTCCGCCAGCGCCGCCCAGGCCGCCGCCGTGGCCGCCCAGGCCGTCGAGGCCGTCGAGGCCACCACCGCCACCGTCGCCCGCCTCGGCGCCTCCAGCCAGGAGATCGTCTCGGTGGTCAACCTCATCACGTCCATCGCCGAGCAGACCAACCTCCTGGCCCTGAACGCCACCATCGAGGCCGCCCGCGCCGGTGAGCTCGGCAAGGGCTTCGCGGTCGTGGCCGGGGAGGTCAAGGAGCTGGCCCGCCAGACCGCCCAGGCCACCGAGGACATCTCCCACCGCGTGTCCACCATCCAGGAGGACACCAGCGGCGCGGTCTCGGCGATCGAGCGCATCAGCGAGGTCATCGGCCGCATCAACGACCACCAGACCACCATCGCCGCAGCGGTGGAGGAGCAGTCGGCCACCTCCCAGGAGATGACCCGCAACGTCGCCGACGCGGCCTCGGGGTCCCAGGAGATCGCCGCCAACATCTCCATGCTCGCCGCCGGCGCTGAGGGCAGCCGCAACCGCGCCTCCGAGGCCCGCGGCGCCTCCGCGGAGCTGACCTCGCTCAGCACGCGGCTGCAGCAGGCGGTGGCCGGCTTCACCGTCTGAGCACCGCTCCTCGCACCCCGCTGACCTCAGCGGGGTGGAACGAGCCCCGTCAGCGTGCGCAGCGCCCTCCTCGAGGGCGCTGCGCACGCTGCGAGGGCGGTGTCGAGCACGGCGGCCACCTCGGCGTCCGGCAGCCCCTCGTCCCCTCTCGACCACACCGGTACGGTCTTCGGGTGCCAGCGAAGACGCTCGGTCGCTGCGTCGTGGCAGTCGACGCCGGAGGGACGCACACGCGCGCCAGCTGCTTCGGTCTCGACGGCGGCCTGCTGGGCAGCGCCACCGGTCCGGCGGGCGCGTGGCACCACCACGACGACGCCGTGGAGAACCTCCGCAGGACCGTGCTGGAGGCCCTCAGCACGAGCGGTCTGTCGCCCGGTGACGCGGCCGCGCTCGTGGCGGGGGTGGCGGGGATCAGCAGCCGCGGCGGCGCCGACGGCGACCGCTCGCTCGACTGGGCGCGCGAGCACCTGGCGCTGCCCGAGCTGGTCTGCCCGCAGGTCTTCGTCAACGACGCCGTCACTGCGCACCGAGGAGTGCTCGCGGGAAGCCCCGGCGTGATCGTGGTGGCGGGCACGGGCTCGATGGTGCTCGCGATCACCGCACGCGGCGAGGAGGTGGAGAACGGCCAGCTGGCCCACTACGCCGGCGCCGCGCGCCACCTGGTGCTCGACGTCGTCCAGCAGGTCCTCTCAGCCCGATCGGCGCCGCAGGACGGCTCCTTCGTGGCCGAGCTCATGGAGGCGCTGGAGGTCGAGGACGTCGACGCCCTCCGCCGGACCGTCCTCGACCTGACGGCGTCGGGGACCCCGCACTCGACCACCCGGCGCCTCGGACCGCTCGCCCCGCTCGTCACCGCGGCCGCCGAGACCAGTCCTCTCGCTGACCGCGCCCTGCGCGCGCTGGCTGAGCGCACCGCAGTGGGCGTGCTCCTCCTCGCGCCGCTCGTCGGGACGGCCGCGGTGCCGGTGGGGTGCACCGGGTCCCTCGCGACCGACCCCGCCTTCTCCTCTCGGCTGGCGGCCGCGCTGGCGGGCAGCACCTGCGAGCTCCAGCCGGGGGTCACGGACCCCGTCCGGGGAGCGGCGCTCATGGCGCTGGAGCTGCTCGGGGAGCTCGACGACGCAGCGCGCCGCCGCCTCGTCAGCGCGTGAGCTCGAGCCGGCTCCTACCGAGCTCGAGGAGGCTCGAGGTCGAGCCCCTGGGCCTGGGGCGTTCTGCGGAGCCGTTCAGCGCAGCGGGCGCTCGTACCGGTCGAGCCGCTCGCCGTCGAACACGCCGAGGTGCCGCCGCGGACCACCGGCCGCCCACTCCCGCTGGGTCTCGCCCACCCACCGCCGGGTCCGCTCGAGCTCGGAGCGGTGGCCCTCGAGCAGCCAGCGGACCTGGTCGTCGTCCTCACCGGCCAGCAGGGCGGCCACGTCGCGCTGCCGCAGGCAGCGCAGCACCAGCCCGTCACCGCTCAGGACGACGAAGGGCGACGCGGTGACGTCGGGCTCAGCCGGCCCCACGCTCACAGCGGGACCGTCACGGCAGGACGGCGAC
Organism: Quadrisphaera setariae; assembly: GCF_008041935.1. NCBI lineage: Bacteria > Bacillati > Actinomycetota > Actinomycetes > Kineosporiales > Kineosporiaceae > Quadrisphaera > Quadrisphaera setariae. The sequence goes on along the minus strand of NZ_VKAC01000009.1, from coordinate 74,378 downwards.
GGCCTCGACCTCCACCAGCTGGTCCGGCCAGCCGAGGACGGTGACACCCAGCAGGGTGCTCGGGGCGTCGTGCTCGCCGAAGGCGCGGGCCACGACGTCCCACGCGGCGTGCAGGTCCTCGGCGCGGGTCGAGGCGACGTACACCGTCGACTTCACCACGCTCGTCAGGTCTGCGCCGGCCTCCTGCAGCACCGTGCGCAGGTTGGCGATGACCTGCTCGGTCTGCGCGACGACGTCGCCGGGCGAGACCACGCGGCACTCGTCGTCGAGGGGGCACGCCCCCGCGGTGAACAGGAGGCGGCCCGGGCGGTCGGTGGTGGCGGCGTAGGCGTACGGCACGGACGGGGTCAGCTGCTCGCTGCGCACCAGCCGGACGGGACCGGAGCCGTCGGTGGAGGAGGTCGTCGTCATGCGCGCCACCCTCCCAGCGCCTCCTGCAGCAGCGCCACGCCGTTCCGCTCCGTCAGCCGTGGACGGCGGTGGTCACCACCAGCTCCACGCCGACGGGCGCGCCCTGCTCGTCGAGCACGCCCACCTGACGCACCTGGGTGTCGAGCGCCTCGTCGTCGCCGAGCTGCTCCAGCAGGTGCACCACGGCAGCGGTGGGGACGCCCTCCACACCGTCACCGGCGTGGTCCTCGGCGTGGAGCAGGCGGACGAGCGCTTCCGTGCGCTCGGGCAGCACGCCGGTCTCCACCCGGGCTCCCTCGACGCCCAGCTCGCTCTCCGGAAGGGCGGCGAGCGGCCAGCTCAGCACCAGCTGGACGCGGTCGTCGTGGCCGTCGACCGTCCGCATCGTCGTCCACCACGGGCCGGTGACCTGCGCGCCCGCAGCGGTCAGGGTGGACCACAGGCGGGAGAACGCCTGCTCGGCTGCCTCGTCGGTGAGGTCGGCGGCCTCGTCCTCCGGGTCCGCGGGGACGTCGACCACCACGCCCGCCCACGGCTGCGCCGGTGCGCGGCGGTGCTCCACGGGGACGTCGCGCTCGTAGGCGGCGAGCTGCGCCCGCCCGGCCACCAGCGCCGCCTCCTCGGCCGCGTGCCGCCGCCGCACCCCCTCGGCGTGCCGGTCGAGCAGCTGCTCCGCGGCGTCGGGCTGGTCGAGCACTCGCCCGACGTCCTCCAGCGGCACGCCCATGCGGCGCATGACGGCCACCTGCGCCGCTCGGCGCACCTGCGAGACCTCGTAGCGGCGGTACCCGGTCACCGGGTCCACCTCGGCCGGCTCCAGCAGGCCCGTCTCGTCGTAGAGGCGCAGCGCCTTCGCGGTGAGCCCCGTCGCCTGGGCGAACTGCCCGATCGTGAGCACGTCACTCCCCTCGTGCGCCCGGTGCCTCCGGCCGCACGCCCAGCGTCGGGCTTGCCGCAGGGGGAAGGTCAAGCGCGCAGAGCGGTGTCCGACGGAGAGCTGAGCAGCGGCCAGGTGCGCAGACGCCACAGCGACAGCAGCACCCAGGCGGTGGTGAGGAGGCCCCCGACGGCCAGCAGCAGCCCGGTCCAGACGAGCTCCGGCGCACCGTCCAGGGCCTCCCAACCGGTGAGGAGCGCCACGCCACCCAGCAGCACGTCCGCCCCCTGCACGACGCCGGTGACCGCGGCGACGGTCCGCAGCCGGGACGCCACCTGCGGGTGCTGCTCCTGGGAGGCGGCCGACGCGAGCACGAGGCAGACCTGCACGAGGAAGACCACGCACAGCGCCTCGTACCCCCAGGCGAGGGCACCCTGCAGCCCGTCGGGAGCGACCACCGCGGTGGTGCTGGTGGTCGTCGAGCCGTCACCGAAGACGTCCTCGGTGGTGGTGCGCGTCGGGTGCAGCAGGTCCGCGAGGGACAGCACGGCGGCGAGCAGGGCCACCGCGCGGGCGGCCCGCAGCCCGGGCACCGCTGACGCCAGGTGCGCGAGCGCTCCGACGACCACCACCCAGCCCACCGCGTCGACGAGGAGGTCGAAGCCCTGCAGGCGCAGGTCGAGGACGACGACGAGCAGCCCCAGCACGAGCTTCGTCACCGCCGCCGACGTCACGAGCGGGGCGGGGGACGAGGTCGGCGCGGCGTCGTCCACGTGCGGAGGGTAGGGCTCGCTCGGCCGGACGGGCGAGGGGCGCGCCGCCCTGCGGTGCGTCCCCGCCCTGCTCCCCGGTGGCCTCGACGACCTCCGAGGGCGCTGGTCAGTGCTTGAAGCGCCCCACCAGGCCGTCGAGCACAGCGGCCATCTGCGACAGCTCCGCCACCGCGGTGCGGGTCTCGCCGAGCCCTCGGCTCGTGGAGGTGATGGCACCGGCGACGGTGTCGAGGCTCGCGGCGAAGGTCGACGTCCCGGCGGAGGCGTCGGAGATCGCCCGGCTCATCTCCGTGGTGGTGGCGGCCTGCTCCTCCACGGCAGCCGAGATGGTCACCTGAAACTCGTTGATCCTGCTGATGATCTCGGTGATCTCGGCGATGGCGGCCACCGCCGAGCCCGTGGAGGTCTGGATCTGCGTGATCTTGGCGGTGATGTCCGCCGTCGCGCGGGCGGTGCCCTGCGCCAGGTCCTTGACCTCGCTCGCCACCACTGCGAAGCCCTTGCCGGCCTCACCGGCGCGGGCCGCCTCGATGGTCGCGTTCAGGGCGAGGAGGTTGGTCTGCTCGGCGATGCTCGTGATGACCTTGACGACGTCCCCGATCTCCCGGCTCGAAGCGCCGAGGGAGCTGATGGTGGCGCTGGTCGACTCGGCGGCAGCGACCGCCTGGTTGGTGACCTCCGCGGCGCGGCTGGTGCTGCGGGCGATCTCCTCGATGGAGGCCCGCATCTCCTCGGCACCCGCGGAGACGGTCTCCACGCTGCCCGCGACCGAGCTGGCGGTGCCCGTGGCGGCGCTCGCCTGCTCAGCGGCCTCCTGGGCGTTGCCGTCGATGAGGGAGGACGTCGCGGAGAGCTCCTCGCTGGCGGCCGCCACGGCCTGCGCACTGGCCGCTGCCGAGGCGATCGTCAAGCGGATGGTCTCGACGAACCGGTTGAAGGCCTTGGTGACGGCGCCGAACTCGTCGGTGCGCGACTCGTCCAGGCGGGCCGTCAGGTCACCGTCGCCGCTGGCGATGTTCTCCAGGCCGTCGCCGAGGTCCTTGAGGGGCCGCCTGATGCTGCGGGTGACGAGGACGGCGATGAGGGTGAAGGCCACCGCACCACCGAGCGTTCCGGAGACCATGACGACCAGCGCGCTCTGGCGGGCCTCGTCGGAGGTCTCCCGGCGCACGTCGAGCAGCGAGGCCTCCTCGGTGGCCATCTGGCCGGTGGTCTGGCGGATCTGGTCCATGACCGTCTTGCCGGCGTTCGTCAGCACGACGGCCTGGGCCGCTTCGAAGCCGCTGGTCCTGCGCAGGTCGATCGTGGACTGCATCTCGGCGTACTTGCTGTCGATGAGCGGACGGATCGTGGCGATGCGCTCCTGCTGCTCCGGGTTGTCCGCCGTCAGGGCTGCGACCTCGTCCAGCTCCTCAGCCGTGGTCGACTTCGCCGCGGTGAAGGGCGCGAGGTAGGCGTCGTCTCCCGTGATGAGGTAGCCGCGCTGACCGGTCTCGGCGTCCTTGAGGCTGCTGTCGAGAGCCGTGAGAGCGCTCAGCACCTGGTACGTGTGCTGGACGGCGTCCTGGTTGGCGTACAGCGTCTCGGTGAACTTCAGGGCCAGCCCACCGACCACCGCGAGCAGCACGGTGGCCAGGGCGAAACCGGCTGTCAGACGACGTCCGACGGTCCAGCGCAACGACAGCATCTCTTCTCCACCGTGCAGACGTGTGGTGCAGCGACGCGGTGCGCCTCCACCACCACCGTCGTCGCCGACCGCGTCCCCCTTGAGCGTCCCCCGCCACGGACGGAGCAACGACCAGGTTTCACCCCGCTGCCCGGACCAGCGCCTCCAGGCCGTCGGCGTCGAGGAGGTCCGCAGGACGGCTCGTCGTGCCGGTGGCGGCGTAGAAGAACGCGGCTCCCACCTGAGACAACGGCACCCCCTTCCACCGCGACCAGGCCAGTCGGTACACGGCGAGCTGCACGGCGGCGGCGTGGGCCGCCTCCCCCGTGGGTGGTCGCCCGGTCTTCCAGTCGACGACGTCCACGCCGCCGCCCTGCTCGGCCGGACGGGGGAACACGGCGTCCACGCGGCAGCGCACCACGAGCCCCGCGACGGGTGTCTCCAGGTCCACCTCGACGGCGACCGGCTCCCGCCGGGCCCACTCCGAGGCGAGGAAGCTCGCCTGCAGCGCCGCCAGCTCCTCCTCGTCGGCGCCCAGCGGCCCCAGACCGTCAGCGGGTCCGTCGTCGAGATCGTCGTCCGGCTCGTCGCCCTCACCGTCGGGTCCGAGGACCTCGTCGAGGTCGAGCAGCGCGGCCGAGCGGAACCTCTCCTCCAGCCAGGCGTGGAAGGCCACGCCGCGACGCGTGGCCACCCGCGGCTGCACGGGGACCGGGCGGCGCACGGCCAGCGCGAGGGCCGCCGGGTCCGCGGCGAGCTGCACCAGGCGGGAGGCCGAGAGGTGGGCGGGCAGCTCCACGTCGGGTGCACCGCCGGCGTCGCCGCGGGCGCGCTCGGCCAGCAGCGCCTCCACCTCCTCCGCCCACGGGCCCGCGTCCGGTGGCGTGAGCTCGGAGGCCGCCTGCACGGCGGCCGCCGCCGCCTCCAGGGCGGGGCGGCGCGGGCCGAGCGGGTCGAACGGCCAGCGGGCCCGGCGCGGCTCGGCCAGCTCGGGGTTCTCGGCCTCCTCCGGCGCCTCGGGCAGCTCGGGGACCTCGTCGGCTCCCCCGCCCGCACCAGCACCGAGCCCGCGCAGGTGCTCGACCACCTCGACGAGGAACGCGGACGGCACGCGCTCCTTCTTCCGCTCCCCGCCCCACCAGGCGCCGGTCAGCAGCAGCAGCGACCGAGCGCGGGTCAGCGCCACGTACGCGAGGCGCCGCTCCTCGGCGCGGTGGGCCTCGGCGCAGCGCTCGGCGTACGCCGCCCGCTCGGTCTCGGCGCCCTTGGCGTCGAGCGCGGCCTCCCACCCCAGGTGCGGCAGGGAGTCGGCGTCACCGCGCAGCGGGTGCGGCAGCACGCCCAGCCCTGACAGCCAGCCCTGCGACGTGCGCGGCCGCGTCGGGAACCCGTGCTCGGCGAGCCCGGCGACGGCGACGACGTCCCACTCGAGCCCCTTGGACGCGTGCACGGTGAGCAGCTGCACGGCGGTCCGGCTGGGCTCGGTCCCCTCGTCGGCCCCGTCACCCAGGCCGGGGGTGGGCTCGTCGGCGTCCGAGGACGACGACTGGTCGAGGCCGTGCTCGTGCTCCTCGGCCAGGCTGAGCCACGCCAGGAACGCCCGCAGCGACGACCGGTGCGACGTCCCGGTGCCCGTCGCCTCGGTGAACGACGCCGCGACCTCCGCGAGCGCGTCGAGACCGGCGCGCGCGGCCGCGGGACTGCTGCCGTCCACCGACGCTCGCGCTGCCAGCTCGACGTCGAGCAGCAGCGCCCTCTCGACGGCGACGACGAGGTCGGCCAGCGGCAGGTCCAGCTCCCGCAGCCGGCGCAGCAGCAGCCCTGCCTCGCGCACGCGCTCTCGTCCGGCGTCGGACAGGCGGGAGCCGTCGGAGGTCTCCCAGTCGGGCGGGGGCGGGTCGTCCACGGCGTCGACCAGGCTCGCCTCCTCGGCGAGCTCGGCCAGCGCCGCCGCGCTCGGCCGGCCGTCGGCCGGTGCTTCGGGGCGGGACCGGCGGGAGGTCGCCCGCCGGCGCGACCACGCGGCCAGCACCGCGAGGTCACGCGGTCCGAGCCGCCAGCGCGGACCGGTGAGCAGCCGGACCACCGCGTCTCCGCGGGTGGGGTCGGCGACGGCGCGCAGCGCGGAGACCACGTCGACCACCTCCGGGCGCAGCAGCAGGCCGCCGAGGCCCACCACCTCGACGGGGACGTCGCGGGCCCGCAGCGCCTCCTCCAGCAGCGGGAACTGCGACCGCGCCCGGCACAGGACCGCGGCGGTGCGCCGCTGGTCGGGGGGCCGCCGGGCGTCGGCGTGCCAGATGACGGCGATCCGGTCCGCGACGAGCGCCGCCTCCTCCCCCGCGGTCTGGGCCCACGCCACCTCCACGCGGCCCTCGCCGGCACCGGGGCGCGGACCGAGCACGGGCAGCGGCAGGCGCGAGGCGGCGCGCAGCGGCTGGGCGACCACGGCTGCGGCGTCCAGGACGGCGACGTCGTTGCGCCAGCTCGTGGACAGCGCCAGGTGAGCGGCCGCCGCACCGTCGGAGCGGCGGAAGCGGGTGGGGAAGGCCTGCAGGCCGCCGGCGCTCGCGCCGCGCCAGCCGTAGATGGCCTGGTGGGGGTCGCCGACGGCGGTGACCGGGTGGCCGCTGCCGAACAGGCGGGAGAGGAGCTCGGCCTGGGCGGTGGAGGTGTCCTGGTACTCGTCGAGCAGCACCACGCCCCACCGGGCGCGCTCCAGGGCGGCGACGGCGGGCACCTCGGCGGCGATGCGCGCGGCCAGGCGCACCTGGTCGCCGTGGTCGAGCACACCGAGCTCGCGCTTGCGCTCGGCGTAGCGGCGCAGCAGCGGCAGCACGCGGCGGCGCTGCTGGAGCACCTCCAGCGCCGTCGCGGTCTTCGCGGGCACCCTGCCCGGCAGGGCGCTGATGCGCTGGACCACGCTCGCGAGGGTCGCGTCGACGGCGTCGACGTCCACGAGGTGCTCCGCGCACTCCCCGGCGAGACCCAGCACGGCGGTGACCACGGTGGACGGCGCGGCGTCGAGGTCGCCCAGGCCGTTCGCGCCCTCACCGTCGGCGCCGTCGACGACGTCGGCGGCCAGCTGCCACGCGGCCGCCGGGCCGATGAGCTGGGAGCGGGGTTCGATCCCGATGCGCAGGCCGTGGTCGGTGACCAGGCCGGCGGCGTACGCGTGGTAGGTCGCGACCGTGGGCGAGGCGTCACCGATCCCGCCGCCCCCACCCTCGGCTCCCTCGCTCACGGGCAGCAGACCGGCCCGCTCCAGCGCGGTCAGGCGCAGGCGCACGCGCTCGGCGAGCTCGCCCGCGGCCTTGCGGGTGAAGGTCAGCCCGAGCACGCGCTCGGGCTCGACGTGCCCGTTGGCCACGAGCCACACCACGCGCGCGGCCATCGTCTCGGTCTTGCCCGAGCCAGCTCCCGCGACCACGAGCAGCGGGGCCAGCGGGGCCTCGATGACGGCGGTCTGCTCCTGCGTGGGCGGGTGCTGGCCGAGCGCGGAGGCGATGTCGGCGGCGCTGAGCGCCTGGACGGGCCTCGCCGCGGGCGTCGTCGCGGGCGTCGTCGTGCTCTCCGTGCTCGTCGCCGGGCTCTTCGTGGTGCTCATCGGACGCACCCGCCCTCGGGGCGCAGCGGGCAGCTGGTGCGCACCGGGCACTTCGAGCACAGGTCGTTGGCGACGGCGTCGAAAGCGCTGGCGGCCATGCCCTCCGCGGTGCGCTGCAGCAGGTCGTGGGCCCACCGGGGGTCCGCGGCGTCGGCGAGGCGCTCCTGCGCCTGGACGCCCGGCTTGGCGCGCTTCCCGCCGAGCTGCACCAGGGCCGCGCCGCCGCTGCGCTCGCCCTCGCCAAGGGCGCCGGAGTCGACCACGGCCTGGTAGAGCCCCAGCTGCGGGTGCGTGGACAGCTCGTCGGCCCGGGGCGCTCGCTGGCCGGTCTTGAGGTCCACCACGCGCAGCGAGCCGTCGGGCTCGCGTTCGAGCCTGTCGAGCCGCCCCTTGACCAGGGCCCTGCCGATGGCGGCGTCGACCTCCACCTCGACACCGGCCAGCGTGCGCCCCGCGGCGCGCGCGTCGAGCACGTAGGCAGCGAGCATCCGCACCATCCGCTCGGCCTTGCGCCGCTCCCGCTGCCCCACCCAGGTGTCGGGCAGCCCGAGCGTCGGCCACAGCTCCTCCAGGCGCGCCGCCATCTCCGCGTGGCTGCCCTCGGGCAGCTCCTGGGCGATGCGGTGCACGAGGTTGCCCACGCCCTGCTGCACCGAGTCAGCGGGGCGGCCGCCGCTGGCCTCCAGCAGCCAGCGCAGGCCGCAGCGGCTGAACGACTCCACCGCGGACGGGCTGACCGGCACGGGCTGCTCGGGCTCTCGCAGGGGCGCCTCGTCGGAGACCGGCGGCAGGCCGTACCAGTCGCGCGGGTCCGCGCCGGGCACGCCGGCAGCCGCCAGGCGGGCCAGGGCCGCAGCGGCGTGCGCGTGGCGCACCTCGTCGACGACGGCGCCTGTGCGGTCCCGGGCACCGACGGGGGTCAGCAGCACCGACCGCAGCTCGGCCACGAGCGCGGGCAGCGACGTGGCGCGCGGCACGCTGCTCAACGGCCGCTCGTGGTCTGCGGGCTCGCCGTCTGCCGGGGGCTCCGGCGGGCAGACGAGGTCGACGAAGGGCGAGGGCCGCTCGTCCTCGCTGCGCACCGCCGTCACCACCAGGCGCCGCCGCGCGCGTGAGACGGCCACCTGCAGGAGGCGGTGCTCGTCGTCCAGCACCTGGCGCCGGGCCGCGGCGGCAGCGGCGGCCGGGGCGATCTGCTCGTCGGCGGAGAGCCGCCCCGCCAGCACGTCGGCGAGCTCGGGTGCCCCCAGGAGGGAGCCGCGCAGGCGCGTGTCCGGCCAGGCGCCCTCCTGGAGCCCGGGCACCACGACGACGTCCCACTCGCGCCCCGCGGCCGCCGTGGGCGTGAGCAGCTCCACCGCCCCGGCACCGGTGGCGCGGGCCGCCAGGGAGTCGGCGGGCACGTCCTGCGCCTCGAGGTGCTCGAGGAAGCGCTGCGGGGGCGAGCCCGGCTCGCGCTCCTCGTAGCGCGAGGCGGCGTCGAAGAGGGCGACGACGGCGTCGAGGTCGCGGTCGGCGAGCGCCGCCGCGGACTCCGCTCCCAGCCCGGACGCCGAGGGAGCGGCCAGCGCCCGAGCGCGCCACCGCTCCGCGAGGCCCGTGCTCGCCCACAGCGCCCAGAGCACCTCCTCGGCGCTCCCGCCCGCCCGCGCGGCGTCGCGGCCGGCGGCCAGCACCGCGGCGACGTGCCGCGCTGGCCGCGCCGCTCGCGCCGGCAGGTCGGGCCAGCGGTCGGGGTGCAGGACGACGTCGACGAGCAGCGCGTCGCTGCTCCGCAGACCCGCGGGTGCTCCGCCCGGCGGCAGGTCTGCGACGCGCTGGCGCTCGGCGGCGAGCAGCACCTGGCGCAGCCGGCGCAGCGCGAGCGGGTCGGCCCCGCCGACGGGAGGGGCGAGCAGCGCGAGCACGTCGTCGACAGCGGGGCGGTGGCCGTCGTCGTCCTTCCAGGGGTCCGAGAGGACGAGCCGCAGGGCCACGAGCAGCGGTACCACGGCGGGCTCGGCCCGCACGGGCACCTCTGCGGGCGGGACCACGACGGGCACGCCCACGCGGCCCAGCTCGCGGCGCAGGGTCCCGGTGCCACCGGAGCTGCGGACCACCACCGCCATCTCGCGCCACGGCGTGCCGGCGCGCACGTGCTCCTCGCGCAGCAGCGCCGCGACGAGGGCGGCCTCCTGCACGGGGGTGGGCAGCAGGTGGGCCTCCACGCCGCCGTCCTCGGCGGTGGCTGCAGGGTCGGCATCGCGGTGGACGACGGCCCCCACGCTCCCGGTGCGCCGCGCCACCCGCACCGACGCGGCAGCCACGGCACGGGCGGAGCGCCAGCGGGTGGGCAGCACGGCCACGGGGGCCGGGCCGTCCGGGCCGGCGAACCGCTCCGCGGCGCCGCCGAGCAGGGTCGGGTCGCCGCCGCGGAACGTCGTGGTGGTGGTGTCGGGGTCTCCGAGGAGCAGCAGGTCGCCACCGCGGCCGGCGAGCAGGTCGAGCAGCTCGGCGGTGGCGGCGGTGGACTCGTGGTGGTCGTCGACGGCGACCAGCGACAGCCGGGCGCGCTCCGCGGCGAGCAGCGCCGGATCGGCCCGCAGGGCGGCGCAGGCGTCGTGCACGATGGCGGCCGGGTCGTGGGCTCCCGGGCTCGCCAGCGCTGTGACCTGCAGGTACTCGGCGAGGACGACGGCGGCGGCGCGCCAGGCAGGGCGGCTGTGGAGGTCGGCGAGACGCGCGAGGTCACGCGGGCCCAGACCGCGCTCGAGGGCGCGCATGAGCAGGTCGCGCAGCTCGCCTCGGAACGCCGGGACCCCCCGGACGGCTGCGGCGACGTCGTCCGGCCACGCCGGTGCGGGCGCGTCGCCGTCGTCGTGGCCGCGCAGCAGCTCGGCGAGCACCTGGTCCTGCTCGGGGCCGGTGAGCAGCCGCGGCGCAGGACCGCCGGAGGCCTGCGCGGCGCGGCGCAGCAGCGCCCAGGCCAGGGAGTGCGGCGTGCGGACCAGCGCCTCGGTGGTCGTGCGGCCCAGGCGGGAGCTCACGCGGTCGCGCAGGGACGCCGCTGCACGGCGCGAGGGGGCCAGCACGAGCAGGGAGGACGGGTCGGCGCCGTCGCGCTCGACCCGGGTCACCAGCGCCTCCAGGAGCGCCGTCGTCTTGCCGGTGCCAGGGGCCCCCAGGACGACGAGCGGTCCACCGCCGGCCGGGTGCTCGGCCACGCGCCGCTGCACGGCGTCGAGGGCGGGCGCCGCGGGCGCGCTCCCCGCCGTCGTCGACGACGCACCGCGCACGAAGCGCGGGACGGCGACGGCGGTCATGGCACGACCGTGCCACGCACCACCGACAGCACGGCCCAGGGGCCGGGTGCTCCGCCGGTGGAGCACCGGTCGAGCTCCTCGAGTGGGCACCGCCGCCCGCGGTGCGAGAGGCTCACGGCGAGCACGAGGGCCCGGTGCGGGACCGCCCGCGACCGGTGGCGCCCGAGGGCCAGTGGGACCGCTGAGGTCCCGAGGAGTCGGAAGAGGTGGCCGTGAGCGGGACCGTGCGCGTGCTCAGCGGCCGCTACGAGCTGGGCGAGCTGCTGGGACGCGGTGGCATGGCCGAGGTCCACGCCGGGCGCGACCAGCGCCTCGACCGCCGGGTCGCCATCAAGCTGCTGCGCTCCGACGTGGCGCGCGACCCCGTCTTCCTGGCCCGGTTCCGCCGTGAGGCCCAGTCGACGGCGCTCCTGAACCACCCGGGGATCGTCGCCGTCTACGACGCCGGCGAGGACGTCTCCGCCGGTTCCGACGGGGTGCCGGTGCGCACGTCCTACATCGTCATGGAGCTCGTCGAGGGCCGCACCGTGCGCGACCTGCTCGACGAGGCCGTCCGGGCCGGACAGCCCGGGCTGGGCGCGCAGCGCGCCGTGGAGATCACCGCTGGTGTGCTCAAGGCCCTGCAGGCCGCCCACGACGCCGGCATCGTCCACCGCGACGTCAAGCCCGCCAACGTCATGGTGACGCCCTCGGGCGGCACCAAGGTCATGGACTTCGGCATCGCCCGCGCCCTCGCCGACTCCACGGCCACCATGACCCAGACCAGCGCCGTCATCGGCACCGCCCAGTACCTCTCCCCCGAGCAGGCGCGCGGCGAGGGGGTCGACGCCCGCACCGACCTGTACTCCACCGGCTGCCTCCTTCACGAGCTGCTCACCGGCCGACCGCCCTTCGTCGGCGACTCCCCCTTCGCGGTGGCGTACCAGCACGTGAGGGAGCTCCCCGCGCCACCGAGCCACCACCACGGCGCCGTCGACGAGCACCTCGACCGGGTGGTGCTCACCGCGCTGTCCAAGGACCGCGACGACAGGCACGCCGACGCCGACGCCTTCCGGGAGGACCTCCTCGCCGTCGGTGTCGGAGCGGGACGGCGCACGGGCCCGCCGGGGGGCGCCACCGCGGCGACCACGCCGACCGCCGACACCACCGCCGTCCCGACCGCGCAGGTGCCCCTCCGCCGCGGAGCCCGGCGCGGCCACCGCGGCAGGGCGGCGGCGCTCGCGGTGGGAGTGCTCGCCGTGGTCCTGGCCCTCACCGGCTGGCTGCCGGGCCGGGTGCCGGACCGGGAGTCGTCGGGGTCGACGAGCTCGACGACCACCGGCGGAGCGCCCACCGGAGAGCAGGCCCCGCCCAGCACGTCCGTGGTGCTGACCAGTGCCGACGGTCCCTCGACCGCTGCCGTCGCCCAGGTCACCGCCCGGCCGCAGGAGCAGGCGACCCCCGGCCTCGCCTCAGCAGCTGCCCCGTCTGGGACGACGTCCCCGGAGGACGTGCTGAGGGGCGCAGCAGGCCCCGCGGCCTCGAGCGCGCCGGCGCAGACGCCCTCGACCGCCCCGACCCGGTCCGTCGGTGGGGAACCGACCGGCGCCTCCACGGACGCGCCGTCGCGAGTACCAGCAGGCACCAGCTCGGCGTCGGCGGCTCCGCAGGGCACTCCCCAGCAGCCTCACGACGCTGGCGCTGGGCAGCCCACCGCCAGCCAGGGAGGGGGACAGGAACCGCCGCCGCAGCCGTCACAGGGGTCGTCCCAGGAGCAGACGACGGGAACGGAACCGAAACAGGGCCAGGGCCAGGGCCAGGGCCAGGGCCAGGGGCGAGGGCAGGGGACGGGTGGAGGTGCGGCGGACGGCGCCGGCACGAACCCCGGCCGCAGCGGCGAGCAGCAGGGCCAGGGCCAGGGCCGAGGGCGCCAGCAGGACGGCTGACGCTCCCGCACGCCCCCTCAGGCGGGGGCGTCCTCAGGGCCGTCCCAGCGGCACCTCGCCAGGTCGAGCCGGCTGGTGCCGAGCACCAGCGGGTGCCCCTCGTCAGCCCAGTGGATCATCGCTCGGGGCACCAGCCCTTCCGGAAGAGAACCGTCGGCGCGTACGACGCGCCACCAGGGCAGCTCGTGCCCGTGCTGGCTCATCACCGCACCGACCGCGCGGGCGGCGCCCCAGCCGGTGAGCTCGGCGACGTCGCCGTACGTCAGCGCCATGCCCTCGGGGATGGCCAGGACCAGGGGGCCGACGTCGTCGATGTAGGCGCGCCCGGGTGGGCGCTGCCGGTGCTGTGGCGTCAGCGGGTCGCTCCTGCGCCGAGCTCCAGCTGGCTGAGCTGGCCCAGCTGCAGCACGGCCCACGGGGAGATGGCGAACGGCGTGCGCGCGGCGAGGACCACGGCGTCGTCCCACTCGACCCACGCCCACTCCGCGACCTCGTCGGGGTCGGGCACCGGGTCGGCGTCGGCCACGGCGGTGAAGACCGGGCAGAACTCGTTCTCCACCACCCCGGAGGCGTCGACTGCGCGGTAGGCGAAGTCGGGCAGGCGCTCGACGAGGTCACGGACCTCCAGGCCCAGCTCCTGGCGGGCGCGGCGGCGCACGGCGTCCTCGAAGGGCTCACCGGGCGCGGGGTGGCCGCAGACGGAGTTGGTCCACACGCCCGGCCAGGTGAGCTTGGAGACCGCGCGGCGCGTCAGGAGCAGCCGGCCGCGGGTGTCGCTGACGTAGCAGGAGAACGCCAGGTGGAGCGGGGTCTCAGAGGTGTGCACGCCCGCCTTCGGGGTGCTGCCGACGGGGCGGCGCTGCTCGTCGAGGAGCACCACGAGCTCGGGCGCGCTCGTCTCGGCGCCGGGGGCGGCCAGGGAGGTCGTCACCGCACGAGCCTAGGCGCTCAGGCCACCACGAGCCCGGGGTCGACGTCTGCGGCCCACGCCAGCAGGCCCCCGCGCAGGTGCGCCACCTCGGTGCGACCGGCGGCGCGCAGCGCGCGCACGGCCCGCTCGGAGCGGGCGCCGGAGCGGCAGTGCACCACCACGCGCCCCGGCGGCAGCGGCGGCAGGACCCCGGCCACGGCGTCCTCCAGCGGGACGGAGATGGCGCCCGGCAGCGACCCCAGCGACCGCTCCGCGGCCGTCCGCACGTCCACGAGGACGACGTCGGCGCCGCCGGCCAGCGCCTCGGCGAGCTCGCGCGGCGTGACCTCGGCGTCGGCGGGCAGCGGCTCCTCGGCGCGCGGCTGCGGCACCGCGGCACCGTGCCCGCCAGCGCCAGCAGCCCGGGCGCCGCCGCGCTCGTCGTCGTCCTGAGCGGCGGAGGCGCGCACGCGCACGGTCCGCCAGGACATCGCCATCGCGTCGAGGACCAGCAGCCGGCCGAGCAGCGGCTCCCCCGCTCCCACCAGCAGCTTCACCGCCTCGACGGCCATGACCGAACCCACCACGCCGCACAGCGCGCCGAGCACGCCGGCCTCGGCGCAGGAGGCCACGGAGCCGGGCGGAGGCGGCGCGGGGAACAGGTCGCGGTAGCCCGGGGCCCCCGAGGGGTGGCCCGGCCAGAACACGGCGACCTGCGCGTCGTGCTGCAGCAGCGACCCGAACACCTCCGGCACCCCCAGCTGCTCGCAGGCGTCGGCCACGGCGTAGCGGGTGGCGAAGTTGTCCGCGCCGTCGATGACGAGGTGGCAGCCGGCGAGCAGCCGCGCGGCGTTGCCGGCGGTGAGGCGCTCGGGCGCGCGGACCACGGAGGTCCAGGGCGCCTGGCGGGCCAGGGCGTCGGCGGCGGAGTCGACCTTGGGCCGCCCGACGTCCGAGGCGCCGTGCAGCACCTGCCGCTGGAGGTTGGAGGCCTCGACGACGTCGTCGTCGACGACCACCAGCTCACCGACGCCCGCGGCCGCGAGGTAGGCGAGCACCGGGGAGCCCAGGCCCCCGGCCCCGACGACGCCGACCCGCGCGGCGCGCAGCCGGCGCTGGCCGAGCTCACCGACGCTGGGCAGCAGGAGGTGGCGCGACCACCGCTGGCGCTCCTCGGGGGTCAGCGGCGGGCCGGGCTCGACGAGCGGCTCCACCGCTCAACTCTCGCACGCCCTCCCATGTCGCACTTTCCGCACAAGGTGCGACATGGGTGGTGCGAGTGACGCACTTGCCGCGGAAAGTGCGAGGAGGAGAGGGGGCGGGTCAGCCCAGGTCGGGCGCGAGGCGGCGGTTGCAGGCCGCCAGGACGGCCCTCACGACGGCGGGCTGGGAGCCGCCCTCGAGCGCGGTGCCGACCAGCTGCTCGCTGCCGCGAGCGCTCGCCGTGCCGACCATCACCGTGACGGCGGCGCGGCCGTCCAGCTCGCAGGGGCGCACGGCCTCGACCTCGGCGCGCAGGCTGCCGCCCGCGGCGGACTCCAGGGCGCGCAGCGTCGCCGACGCGAGCGCCCGCGGGCCGCCGGCCGGCGTGTTCGCGGACTCCGCGACGCCGGTGTGCACGGCACGACCCCGGGCCAGCACCACGGTGGCCGTGGTGGACAGGCCCTCGGTGACCACCTGCACGCGCTCCAGCACGAGGCGCTCGCCGCCGTCGCCCTTCGGCTCCGGGGTGACGTCGCCCAACCACTGCGGGGCGGGGGTCGCCGCCACGGAGGAGGCGCTCAGCGGCGGGACCGAGATGCGACCCGTGCGCGGGCGGTCGGGCCGCTCGGCGCGCTCGGTCTTCTCAGGGGTGACGGCCGGCATGGGCACGCGCGCCCCGGCACGGGGCGCGGGCGCCTCCGGGGCGGGAGCGCCGTCGGCAGCCGGGGCAGCGCCCGCGACGGCGACCGGAGCGACGAGCGCCACCGGCCCGGGGCCGGGCTCGGCGCCGGGAGCCTGCGGGGGCGCCTGCTCGGGAGCGACCGGGCCGACGGCGGCGTCGCGCTCGAGCGCGGCCTCCACGGCGGCGGCCACCTGCTGCTCGTCGGCACCCGGCGCCAGCTCGAGGCGGACGGTGGCCGAGCCGTCGGCGTCGGGCTGCACGCGCACGCCCGTGACACCCGGCACGGTCAGCGCGACCCTCACGACGTCGTCGACGCGCGATGCGGTGCGGTCGGTGGTCTGGCCGATCGTCTGACCGGTCATCGTGCGCCTCCCGGCGGTGGTCGGCAGTGCATGAGCGCCCTGTGGTGGGCGATTCACGGAGTGTCACAGACCTGGCGGGTTCGGCGAGGGCGAACGCCAGCACTCGTCCTGCGAGCGCCCACGACCCCTCGGTGCAGGATGGAGCCCTGCGCACGCGGTGCGCACGCAGGACAGCCATCAGCACATCCAGCACAGGAGGCCCCGTGGAGATCCGGATCGGCGTGCAGAACAGCCCCCGCGAGGTGGTGCTGGAGTCCAACGACAGCGTCGCCGACGTCAGCGCCGCGGTCAGCGCCGCGCTCAAGGGCGGCACCACGCTGACCCTCAAGGACGAGCGCGGCCGCACCGTGCTGGTCCCCGGTGCGGCGATCGCCTTCGTGGAGATCGGCTCCGAGGAGAAGCGCGGCGTCGGCTTCGGCGCGCTCTGAGGGTGAGCCGCGTCGCGGTGGCCGGCGGCACGGGTGTCGTCGGCCGCCTCGTGGTCGAGCGGCTGCGGGCGGCGGGCCACGAGCCCGTCGTCCTCAGCCGCTCGGCCGGCGTCGACGTCCTCCGCGGTCCGCGCACCGCGCTCGTCGGTGCGCTGGAGGGCTGCGACGCCGTGGTCGACGTCCTCGGTCCCACCAGCGCCGCTGCGCAGACCGCCGCGGGCAGCCGGGCCTTCTTCAGGACGACGACGACGGCGCTGCTGGAGGCCGGGCGCTCCGCCGGCGTCCCGCACCACCTGGCGCTGTCGATCGTCGGCGCGGCGCGCGTCGACGCCGGCTACTACGCCGGGAAGGCCCTCCAGGAGCGGCTGCTGACCACCCGGCGCGACGGCGGGTGGACGCTGCTGCGCACCACGCAGTTCCACGAGCTCGTGCCCGGGCTCGCCGCGCTCGGCGCCCTGGCGGCGCCCGGCCGGGACCCCCGGGTGGTCCTCGTGCCGGAGTTCGTCAGCCAGCCGGTGGCCGCGGCCGAGGTGGCCGACGAGCTGGTGGTGCTGGCCAGCGGGCAGCCGCGCGGTGCGGTGCGAGACCTGGCGGGTCCGCGGGTGGAGGTCATGGCCGACCTCGTGCGCCGCTGGCTGCGCGCCCAGGGCCGCGAGGCGCGCGTGGTGCAGGTGCCGCTGCCCGGCGCTTTCGGCGCGGGGCTGCGTCGCGGCCTCGCCCTGCCCGGCCCCTGGGCCCGCCTCGGCCGGCAGACCTTCGCCGACTGGCTCGCCGCCCAGCGCTGACGGGTCGCTCCCGTCGAGGCCGGCGGGTGGGCGCGAGCTCTGCGCGCCTCACGGGCCGCACGCACTGGCAGGTCCTGGAGGCCGGATCCGGCCTCGGGGCCCTCGCGCTGGCGCGAGACCTGGCACTGCGCTGGCGCTGGAGCGGCCCCCGCGGTCAGGGCGGGAGAGCGCTCCGGCGCGCGGCGCGGGGCGCGGTGCGCCGGTCAGGCGGTGAGGCCCAGGCGCAGCATGCGGCGCACGTGGTTCTCCGTGAGCCGGTTGAACATCTTGCCGATGGCCACGAGGTCCGTCCCCGCCCCGCCGCCCTCCACGAGCAGCACCGTGAGCGAGTCCCGGTCCGCGGCCACGCGCTGCGCCTGGCTGAGGGCCTCTCCCACCAGGCGGCGGCCCCACAGGGCCAGGCGGCCGGCGACGCGCGGGTCGCGCTCGGTGGCCTCGCGCACCGCGCCCACGACGAACTCCGCACCGCTGGTCTCGTCGAGCAGCTTCTCCACCAGCTCGCGGGTGGGTGCGGGGGCGAACGCCGCCACCTCCCGGTAGAAGTCGGTGGCGATGCCCTCCCCCACGTAGGCCTTGAGCAGGCCCTCCAGCCAGTCGTTGGGGGTGGTGCGCTCGTGGTAGGCGTCCACGGCCGCCACGAACGGCCGCATCGCTGCCTGCGGGTCCGCGCCCAGCGAGCGCAGCCGCTCGACGAGCAGCGTGTAGTGGCGGAACTCCTCCACGGCGAGCGCGCCCACCTCGGCGGTCTGCTCCAGCGTCGGCGCCTTGTCGGCGTGGGCCGACAGGCGCAGGAAGCCGGTCAGCTCGCCGTAGGCCAGGGCACCCAGCAGGTCGACCTCGGCCTGCAGGGCGCCGCCGCCACGACCTCCCGCGGCGGTCCCACCAGGCCCGTCGGAGTTCCGGCTCAGTCGGGGCGGCGTCATGCCGATCAGACTAGGACGACGCCCCGACGGCGGGCGCCGGTAGCATGGGGCTTGACAACCTCGGTCGACCGGTCGCTGCCACGATCGGCAGCCGAACCGCCGCGGAGCCGTCCGAGCCGCGCCGTCACCACTGACCGGCGCCCGACGAGCTCCCGCCACTGAGACGTGAGGCCACGCGTGCCCGACACCAGCACCGACCAGACCGACAGCCAGACCGCTGTGCCGACCGACGCCCAGACCGCGGTCGACGGCGAGCAGGTCGAGGTGGTCGCTGCCAGCGACGCCGACCGCTCGACCCTCCCCGAGGACGCGATCCTCGCCGGTGACGACGAGACGCCCACCGTCGAGGTGCTGGCGCAGAAGTCCTTCGCCGACTACGGCGTCGAGCCCAAGATCGTCGCCGCGCTGGACCGGGCCGGCATCACCCACCCGTTCCCGATCCAGGCGATGACGCTGCCGGTCGCGCTGGCGGGCCACGACATCATCGGCCAGGCCAAGACCGGCACCGGCAAGACGCTCGGCTTCGGCGTGCCCGTCATCCAGCGCGTGACCGGTCCTGGCGAGGACGGCTGGGACGCCCTCGAGGCGCCCGGGAAGCCGCAGGCGCTCGTCGTCGTCCCCACCCGTGAGCTGGCCGTGCAGGTCGCCCGGGACCTCGAGCGCGCCGCCACCGACCGCGCCGCCCGCGTGCTCGTCATCTACGGCGGCCGCGCCTTCGAGCCGCAGGTCGAGGCGCTGCAGCGCGGCGTCGAGGTGGTCGTCGGCACCCCCGGCCGCCTGCTCGACCTGGCGCAGCAGGGCCACCTCAGCCTGGCCGCGGCCCGGGCCGTCGTCCTCGACGAGGCCGACGAGATGCTCGACCTGGGCTTCCTGCCCGACGTCGAGAAGCTGCTGGCGCAGACCCCCGCGGGCCGCCAGACGCTGCTCTTCTCGGCCACCATGCCCGGCCCCGTGGTCGCCATGGCCCGGCGCTACATGAGCCAGCCGACGCACATCCGCGCCGCCGACCCCGATGACGACGGCGCCACGGTCAAGGCCACCACCCAGTACATCTACCGCGCGCACGCCATGGACAAGGTCGAGGTGCTCGCGCGCATCCTCCAGGCCGACGGCCGCGGCCTGACGATCGTCTTCGCGCGCACCAAGCGGACCGCCGCCAAGGTGGCCGACGACCTCGTCGAGCGCGGGTTCGCCGCCGCGCCGCTCCACGGCGACCTGGGCCAGGGCGCCCGCGAGCAGGCGCTGCGCGCGTTCCGCAACGGCAAGGTCGACGTCCTGGTCGCCACCGACGTCGCCGCCCGCGGCATCGACGTCAGCGACGTCACGCACGTCGTGAACTACCAGTGCCCCGAGGACGAGAAGACCTACCTGCACCGCATCGGCCGCACCGGCCGCGCGGGCGCCACGGGCACCGCGGTGACGTTCGTCGACTGGGACGACCTGCACCGCTGGACGATGATCGACAGGACCCTCGACCTGGGCATCCCCGAGCCCGTCGAGACCTACTCCACCTCCCCCCACCTCTACGAGGACCTGGGCATCCCCGCCGGCACCAAGGGCCGCCTGCCGCGTGCGGCGCGCACCCGCGCCGGCCTGGACGCGGAGGAGCTCGAGGACCTCGGCGAGACCGGCCGCCGCAACGGCGGACGCGACGGCGAGCGGGGTGGCCGTGACGGCGGTCGCGGAGGACGCGGCGGTCGTGACGGTGGTCGCGACGGCGGCCGTGGTCGCGGTGGCGAGCGCTCGGACCGCCCTGAGCGGACCGAGCGCGCTGAGCGCCCCGCACGCCCCGAGCGCCCCGAGCGCGTCGAGGGCTCCGAGGAGTCGCAGGACGGCTCCGGCGAGGGGCGTCCCCGCCGCCGTCGTCGTCGCGGTGGCAGCGGAGCCGACCAGTCCGGTGCGGCGGCAGCTGCGACGACGGAGGAGGGCACCTCGCTGGTGACCTCCGAGGGCGGCGAGCCGACCACCCTGGACCAGATCGCCCTGCCCGACCGCTCCGGCGGCGACGGCGGTACGGGTCCCGACGGTGAGGGTGCCGAGGGCGCTCCCCGCCGTCGCCGCCGTCGCGGCGGCCGCGGTCGCGGTCGCGCCGGCCAGGCCTCCGGCGAGACCGGCGCTGAGGGTGCGTCGGAGAGCGCCGGCGAGGGCTCGTCCGAGAGCGCACCGGCCGACGCCTGACCCACACCCTCCGCAGCCGGGCGCCCGGTCGCGGTTCCGACACCGCTCGGGACCGCAGCCGGGCGCCCGGTTGCGTGATCTCCACCTGCGGAGATCACTGCCCGTGATCGGTTCGCGGGCCTGCGTGAGCGGGACGAGGGTGGTCCGCATGGTCGAGCACCAGCCCGCCGACACCCCCGACGCCGGCCCCGGCCCGTCGGCGGTCTCCCCGCGTCCGCTCCTGCTGCGCGTCCTCGACGCGCCCGTGCACTGGGCGTGGCTCGACCCGCTGGCCTCTCCCCTGCGCGACCTCGTGCACCGCGTCGAGCCGCGGTGGCTCGCGGACCTGCTGCACGGCACGCCCATCGGGCACCCGCTGCACCCGATCCTCGCCCAGGCGGTGGTGGGCACCTGGACCAGCTCCGCGCTCGTCGACGCCCTCACGCTCACCGGCCTGGTGCCCGACGACCTCGAAGAGGGCGCTGAGGCCGCCTCCACCACCCTGGCGGCCACCGGCCTGGCCGCGGCGCTGCCGACCATCGCCTCCGGCTGGACCGACTGGTCCGACCTCCACGAGGACCAGCAGCGCCTCGGCCTGGTCCACGCGGCGGGCAACTACGCCGCCACGGCGATGGTGGCGCTGTCGCTGGTGCAGCGCTGGCGCGGGCGGCGCACCAGCGGGCGCCTGTGGTCGCTGGCGGCGCTGACGACGGCGACAGCGGGTGCGGCGCTCGGCGGGCACCTCGCCTACCGGTGGGCCGCGGGCGCCTCCCACGCCGAGCACGTGCCCCACGTGGCGCCCGAGGGCTGGTACCGCGTGGCCGCCTGGGACGACCTCGAGGTCGACGCCCCCACGAAGGCGCAGCTGGGCGACGTGCCCGTCGTCGTCGTCCGCACCCGCACCGGCGTCACGGTGCTCGCCGACTCCTGCAGCCACCTGGCGGCGTCGCTGTCCGGCGGGCAGGTCGTGCGCGAGCGCGGGGAGGACTGCCTGGTCTGCCCGTGGCACGGCAGCACCTTCCGGCTCTCGGACGGGTCGGCGGTGCACGGCCCGGCGACGGCGCCGCAGCCGGTGCTGGCCAGCCGCGTGGAGCCCGACGGCACCGTGCTCGCCCGCGTGGTGGAGCTGCCGGGCGTCAGCGCCTCGCCGGGCCTCCCGGCGCGCGCGGGGTGAGGATGGGTCGGTGGACGACCAGCGCGGTGACCGCGACGACGACGACGGCCTGTTCGGCCCGTCCAGCGCCACGTGGGAGCTGCACACCGACCCGATGATCGGGCCCGCGGGACTGCGGGCCCTGGTGCTGCAGGCGCTCCACCCGCTCGCGATGCACGTGGTGGCCAAGCACTCGACGTTCAAGCAGGAGACCTGGCAGCGGCTGCACCGCACCGGCGAGTACGTCGACGCCACGACCTTCGGCAGCACGCGCACGGCCCACCGCGCCGCGGCGCGGGTGCGGGCCATCCACGCGCGCATCAGCGGTGTGGACCCGGAGACCGGCCTGGAGTACCGCGCCGACGACGAGGACCTGCTGCTCTACATCCACTGCGCGCTGGTCGACAGCATCCTCGACGTCGTCTCGCGCAGCCGGCCCCCGAGGGAGGCGCTCAGCGACGCCACGGCCGACAGGTACGTGGCCGAGCAGGTGGTGTCCGCCGAGCTCGTGGGCGTGCGCCCGGAGGTGGTGCCCGCGAGCCGGTCCGACCTGGCCGCCTACTTCGACGAGGTCCGCCCGCACCTGCGGGTCACCCGCGAGGCGCGCGAGGCCGCCACGTACGTGGTGGCCCCTCCGATGGAGGCGAAGACGCTCCTCACCACGCCGGTGGCTCCGGTGTGGTTCGGGGTGGCCAGCACGGCCGTGGCGTCGCTGCCCGGCTGGGCGCGGCGCATGTACGCGCTGCCCGAGGTCCCCGGGACCGGCCCGTCCGTGGAGGCGGCCACCACCGCAGCGCTGCGCGGCCTGCGCATCGCGCTGGTGCGCTCGGCCGGCAAGGTGCCCGGGGTGGAGCAGTCCGAGCACCGCAAGCGCGCCGTGCAGCGCCTCGCCGAGGCCTCGTGACCCTCCCTCCGCCACGGTCGACCACCTGAGCGCCACACCACCTCCCCCACGTCGCCGGCCACCTCTCTCGCGGCGATCCTGCGCCTGAGCGTCACCACCGTGGTTGCGCCAGGGCTGCAGCACCGCAGGAGCGGGGGGCTGGCTCGTACGGCGTCTCCAGGTGACCGCGGTCACCTGGAGACGCGTTGCCGCAGGAGGGGGTCTCCAGGACTGACCGGGGTCACTCCCGGTGGTGACCTCGGTCAGCCGTGAGGCTCGACGATCAGGAGGCACCCGGCAGCGCAGTCCCGCGAGCTGGACGTGACGCGCAGAGGCGTGATCGTCGAGGCGGAGCGGGGTCAGGCGGGGTCGAGGGCGGCCCAGGGCTCGGCGGCCGGGGCGGTCCGCTGCCCGGTGGGGCACGACGGGCGGAAGTCGCACCACGCGCACAGCGCTGACGGCGCGGTCGGGAACGCCTCGTCGGGGTCGGCGCCCGCGGCCAGCGCCGCCTCGGCGCGCACGGCGTCGGACGCGATCGACTCCGCCCGCCGCACCACCCGCTCCAGGGAGGTGCTCGTGTGCTCCGCCGCCGCCACGGTGCCGGAGGGCACGTGGTGCAGCTCCACGCGGCGGCACCGGGTCCGCAGCGTCCGCCCGGTGGCCAGGGCGTAGAGGCCGAGCGCGAGGGACGAGCGCGCGTCGTCGTCGTCGGGCACCCTCCGGCCGAGCTTGTAGTCGACCACCACCGGCTCGTCGCCGTCCCCCTCCGGGCGCGGCCGCCGGTCGATCCGGTCCACCCGCCCAGAGAACGCCAGGGCGGCGGTCGGGGTGCCGACCGTGCGCTCCACGCCCACGGGCTCGGCCCGGGGGTCGAGCCGCGCGGCGTACGCGGCCACCCCGGCCTCGGCGCGCAGCCGCTGCGCCTGCGACTGCTCCGCGTCGCGGAAGCCGCCGCTGGCGGGGGTCGGCCAGGCGCCCCACGCCTCGGTCACCAGCTGCGCCGCGCGCTCGGGGGTGCGCCGCTCCAGCGGCTGGTCCCACCACCGCGCCAGCGCGGTGTGCACGGCCGCGCCGACGCTGGTGTGGGCGAAGGCACCGCCCCGCTGCGGGGTCGGCCGGTCGAGGTAGGTGAAGCGGTAGCGGCGCGGGCAGTCCTCGAACGTCGTGAGCTTGGTGGGCGTGCAGCGGAACAGCCGCACCGGCATTCCCGGCAGGAGCTGCTGCTCGCTCACGGCAGCGCCTTGAGGGTGCCCACCGGGTCCACCCCGCGCCCCTCGGCGAGCACCCGCTGCAGCGACTCCGGAGAGGTGGTGTTCTCCGCGAGGCGGTTCTGCTTGCCGGTGCCGTGGTAGTCGCTCGAGCCGGTGGTCAGCAGGTCGTGGGCCTTCGCGAAGCCCCGCAGCCACGTCTTGGCCTCCTCGGTGTGGTCGCGGTGGTCGACCTCCACCCCGGCCAGCCCCGCGGCGACCATCTCCTCCAGCACGTCCTCCCCCACGACCTTGCCGCGCGCCGAGGCCAGCGCGTGCGCGATGACCGGCACGCCACCGGCGGCGCGCACCCGCTGCACCGCCTCGACCGGGTGGGGCGCCCCGTGGTGCACCACGTACGGCGAGCCGTCGGCCAGCAGGCCCGCGAAGGCCTCGTCCCGGTCGGCCACCACCCCGGCGGCGACCAGCGCGTCGGCGACGTGGGGTCGGCCCACCGTGGCGCCGTGCGCCGCCTGGGCGAGCACGTCGTCCCAGGTGATGGGGAAGTCGCGGCCGAGCAGCTCGGCCATGGTCTTCGCCCGGCTGAAGCGGATGTCGCGCGAGGAGGCCAGCGTCTGCGCGAGGACGGGCTCCTGGGGGTCGTGCAGGTAGCTCAGCAGGTGCACCGTGATGCCGCGGACCCTGCACGACACCTCGGCTCCCGGCACCAGCAGCACGCCGCAGCGCTCCGCCTGGCGGCCCGCGCGGGCCCACCCGGCGGTCGTGTCGTGGTCGGTGATGGCGAGGGCCTGCACGCCCGCCTCCGCCGCAGCGCTGACGAGCCCGGCCGGGTCGTCGGTGCCGTCCGAGGCGGTGGAGTGGGTGTGCAGGTCGATGAGCACCCCGAGAGCCTAGGTCGCGTCGGCGACACCGACCGCCCGAGGACCGCTCCGCTGGCCACAGGACCCGCCGGCGTCAGCGCGTCGGCTGGTCCGACGCCGTCGCCGAGGAGGAGGTCGGGGAGGACGGCGACGCCGCCGCGCCGGGGGTCGGCTGCGCCGTCGTGGCCGTCCCGGTGGCGGTGGGGTCGGAAGTGCTCGTGGACGTGGGGCTGTCCGTCGGGGAAGCGGTGGCGCTCGCGGAGTGCGTGCTGCTGGGGGACGCCGTCCCCGTCGGTGAGGACGTGCCGGTGGACGATCCGCTGGGCGACGAGGTCGAGGTGGCTGCGTCGGTCGTTGCTGCCGGCGACGAGGGGGCCTGGCCGGTCCGGGCGTCGTCGTGGTGGTCGTGCTCGTGGCCCGGAGCTGCCGCCGAGGCGGTGACCGCCTCCGACGGCTCCTGCGAGGGCTCAGCGGTCGGCTCAGCGGTCGGCTCAGCGGTCGGACCGCAGGTCGGGAGGTCGCTCGGCGCCGTGATCGCCGTGGCGGTCGCGGTGGGCCCGCCGGTGACCGAGGGGGTCGCGGTCGGGTTCCCTGTGGGCCCAGCGGTCGCCGCGGGGGCTGATGTCGGCTCCGAGGTCGGTTCGGAAGTCGGCTCCGAGGTCGGCTCCGAGGTCGGCTCGGAGGTCGACTCGGCTGCGGGACAGCAGGCGGCAGGCGGGACCGCCTCCGCCGGAGCGGCGGTCGGCTCAGCTGTCGGCACGGCGGACGCGGTGGCCGTCGGCTGGGCCGTCGCGCTGCTGTCAGCCGCAGCCGTCGCGCCAGCGCTCGGACCGGCGCTCGGGTCGGCCTCGGCCCCCACCGCCGCCGCCACGCAAGCGGTCGCGCTCGGGTCCGGCACCGCCGGGCTGGGCGCGGCGGACGGGGTGGGCGAGGTGGTCGCGGCGACCTCCACCGGCGGGGGCGGAGCGCTGGACGGCGCGGGCGGCACGGGTACGAGGTCGGGCAGCGCGGGCAGCACGGACAGGCCCTCGGTGTAGGCCGCCGTCCACGCGAGCACGGTGGCGGCGTAGGCGCTGGAGCGGTTGTAACGCCACAGCGCGGCCACCTGGCCGTCGCGGGTGGACAGGTCTGCCCCGCTGGCGCAGAGGTAGCGAGCGGCACCGAGGGCGGCGTCGTCGACGTCGTCGGGGTCGGCCACGCCGTCCCCGTCCGCGTCGGCGCCCCAGGCCCGCCACGTGGCGGGGAGGAACTGCATGGGACCGACGGCCCGGTCGAACTGGGCGTCGCCGTCGAAGCGGCCTCCGTCGCCGTCGGAGATGACCGCGGTCCCGGGCACGGCCCCGTCCAGGCGCGGGCCGAGGATCCTGGTCAGGGTGCGGCCGGCGGCGTCGACGCGCCCGCCGGAGGCGTGGCCGGACTCGATCTTGCCGATGCCGGCGAGCAGCTGCCAGGGGATGCGGCAGCTGGGGTCGGTCACGGCCGTGCGCTCCTGGGCGGCGCGGTAGGCCGCCAGCACGCGCTCGGGGACGCCCGCCTGCGTGCCCTGCACCACCAGGGGGCCCACCTCGCGGCCACCGTCCGCGGGGGGCTCGGACGCACCGGTGGGGGCGGGGGCGGCGACCGCGTCGGACAGCGGCACCACGGGGGCGGGGGCGGCCTGCGCCGCACCGGACGGGGTCGCGGCGGCGGGCGCGACGAGCACGACGTCGCCGGGGTCGCGGACGACCTCGGACGAGGCGGCCACCCCGGCTCCCGTGGCCACCGCCACGGCGCACAGAGCGGCGGTGGACCTCATCCGCGCAGAGCGGGACGACCCGCCTTCCCGGTGAGCGGCCTTGCGCATGGAACCCCCCTCGCGGCGCCACCAGGTGCGGTGGGCGTCAGCGGAGGCTCCAGCATGACGGCGGACGAACCGGGACACAACCGACATCGCGATGACCTCAGAGCGACGCCCAGGTGGCGCAGCGTGATCACCGACCTTGTCACGCGTCGTCACCGTGCGCCACCGGTGTGGAACCGGCGCACGCCCTGGGGCCTCGCCCGCCCGCGGACGGCCGGTGGGAGGATCAGGGCATGAGCGAGGCCACGAGCACCGCCGAGACCGTCGACCGCCCCCTCGTGGAGGCGCCCGGCACCGAGGTCGAGGTCGAGGGCGCCGGTGACGCCCAGCGCCTCGCCGAGCGCGGCTCCAACCGGAGCCAGCGGCCCACCTCGCAGGCCTTCCGCGACTTCATCGCCAGCGGCTGGGCACCCCGGCCGGCTCCTCCCGAGCGCCTCGCCGCGGCGCCGTGGGCCGCAGCGCGCCGCGAGCGCATCAGCGCGCGCTTCCCCGGTGACCGGCTGGTGCTGCCCGCCGGGCCGCTGAAGGTGCGCAGCAACGACACCGACTACCGCTTCCGCCCTCACTCGGCCTTCGCGCACCTCACCGGCCTGGGCGCCGACCGCGAGCCCGACGCGGTGCTCGTGCTGGAGCCCCGCGAGGGCGGGGGGCACGAGGCGCAGCTGTTCTTCCGCCCCCGGGCCGAGCGCACCACCGACGAGTTCTGGGCCGACGCCCGCTACGGGGAGTTCTGGGTGGGCGTGCGCCCGTCCCTGGAGGACGTCGAGGCGGAGCTCGGCCTGGCGTGCCGCCACGTCGACGGGCTGGCCGAGGCCCTCGCCGGTCCCCTGCCCGGGTCGGACGGCGTGGTGCGCGTGGTCCCCGACGCCGACCCCGCCACCAGCGCGCTGGTGAGCCGGTCCCGCTCCTCGGCGCCGCTGGACGTCAGCACCGACGGCGCCGAGCGGCCCGACCCCGACGCCGAGCTGGCCGAGGCCCTCTCCGAGCTGCGCCTCGTCAAGGACGCCTGGGAGGTCGAGCAGCTGCAGGAGGCCGTGGCCGCCACCGTCGCCGGGTTCGCGGACGTGGCCCGCTCGTTGCGCGCCGCGGTCCGCCACGAGCGCGGCGAGCGCGTGGTGGAGAGCGCCTTCGAGGGCGTCGCGCGCCGGGAGGGCAACGGCGTCGGCTACGAGACCATCGCCGCGGCCGGGCCGCACGCCTGCACCCTGCACTGGATCCGCAACGACGGGCCGGTCCGCCCCGGCCAGCTGGTGCTGGTGGACGCGGGCGTGGAGGCGACCTCGCTCTACACCGCTGACGTCACGCGCACGCTGCCGGTGGACGGCCGCTTCTCCCCCGCCCAGCGGCGCGTCTACCAGGCGGTGCTCGACGCCGCCGACGCCGCGTTCGCCGTCGCCCGGCCGGGCTCGAGGTTCCGCGACCTGCACGCCGCCGCGATGGAGGTGGTGGCCGCGCGCCTGGAGGAGTGGGGGCTGCTCCCGGTGAGCGCCGCGGAGGCCCTCGACCCCGAGACCGGCGGGCAGCACCGCCGGTGGATGGTGCACGGCACCTCCCACCACCTGGGCCTGGACGTGCACGACTGCGCGCAGGCGCGGCGCGAGATGTACCTCGACGCCGAGCTGGTGCCCGGCATGGTCTTCACCATCGAGCCAGGCCTGTACTTCAAGGCCGACGACCTGCTCGTCCCGGACGAGCTGCGCGGCATCGGCGTGCGCATCGAGGACGACGTGCTGGTCACGCAGGACGGCTGCGTCAACCTGTCAGCGGCGCTGCCGCGGCGCCCCGCTGACGTCGAGAGCTGGATGGCCTCCCTGCGCTGAGCGCCCGCGACACGACGAGGCCCGTCGCCGTCCTGGTCGGGACGACGACGGGCCTCGTACTGTCTGGGGGACCGCTCAGTAGGCGCCGGGCTCCCGCTGGAGCGGGCGGACGCCCTC
This sequence comes from Quadrisphaera setariae, assembly GCF_008041935.1. Taxonomy (NCBI): domain Bacteria; kingdom Bacillati; phylum Actinomycetota; class Actinomycetes; order Kineosporiales; family Kineosporiaceae; genus Quadrisphaera; species Quadrisphaera setariae. The sequence continues at coordinate 46,486 of NZ_VKAC01000009.1, read as the reverse complement.
GAGCCCCTCGATCAGGCGCCGGGCGCGGCCCGCCTCCTGCTCGGCGCAGATCACCGAGTAGCGCGACGCGAGGATCGCGTTGACGGAGCTGAAGTCTCGTCGGCCACCGGTGAGCGCGTAGCTGATGACGCCGAAGAGCATCCCCGAGCCGGCGCCGATGAGCACCGCGGCCAGCCAGATGCTCAGGTCGCTGCCGCCCACGAAGAGCATGAGCAGCAGCCCCAGGAACAGGCCGAACCACAGGCCCGACGCCGCCCCCGCGAGCGCGACCCGGGCGTAGGTGAGGCGCCCGGTGACGCGCTCGACGCTGCGCAGGTCGCTGCCGACGATGCTCACCAGCTGCACCGGGAACCCCTCGTCGGAGAGGTGGTCGACCGCCTTCTGCGCCTCCAGGTAGGTGGCGTAGGAGGCGATCTCGGTCCCGGTGGGGAGGGTGATCCCCCCGCGGACGCGGGCCTGGGGCGAGCCTGCGGACATCAGAGCCCCCTGGTGCTGCTGGTGAGCGGACGGTGGGGCGTCACGGCTGTCACACGGACTCGTCGGCGCCGGCCTCGGCGAGCTCGGTGGCCTCGACCTCGCTGCTGGCGCCGGAGGTGGACAGCTCGCCGCCCGCGTTCTCCAGGTGGGCGCGCACGAACCAGTGGTACTGCTCCAGCTGGCCGGACTGGCCGATGAGCAGGTCCTCGGTGATGGGGTCGATCTCGCCGGTGGCCTCGATGGCCTCGCGGTGGCTGGAGATCACGCCGGCGTAGACGAGGTCGAGCGCGCCGAGGTGCTCGATGGCGCCGGCGCGACCGATGGAGTACTCGTTCCAGCTGCGGTTCTCGACCAGCGCGCCGGGCGTGCCCTTGGGCGACCCGCCGAGGGTGGCGATGCGCTCGGCCACCTCGTCGGCGTACTCGCGGACGGTGTCGACCTGGGGGTCGAGCATCTCGTGCACGGCGATGAAGTGCGGGCCGACGACGTTCCAGTGGACGTGCTTGAGGGTCAGGTGCAGGTCGTTGAGCGCGTACAGCCGGTCCTGGAGGATCTCGGCGACCTTCGCGGAGTCGCCCTCGCCCAGACCGGGCACGCCGTAGTGGTTGGAAGCCATGCGGCCACGCTAGATCGACGGGCCGGGCTCCGCCCGTCGACGATCGTCCGCCCGGGGAGACCCCGGCCGTGGGGTCAGCGCACGACGACGGTGCTGCCCACCGGCATGAGGTCGCGCTGCCAGACGAGGTCCATCGCGGGCAGGCTCACCCGGGCGCAGCCGTGGGAGGCCGGGTGGGCGGGCACGCTGCCGTAGCCGTGCACGGCGATGCCGTCGGGGTGGAAGTACCGCGGCCGGTAGAGGCGGCCGAGGTCGCCCTCGCGCCAGCCGTCCACGGCCCGGGTGACGCGGAAGGTGCCGGCGGGGGTGTCCGCCAGGTAGCTGCGCCCGTCGTGGGTGTAGCGCTGGAACGTGCCGGTGGAGGTGTGCAGCACGAGCTGCACCTGCCCGTCGAGCACGAAGAGCACCAGGCCGCGCTCCCTGTCGACCTCCGTGGCGCGCCCGGTGCTCGTGGTGGCGCTCGGCCGGACGCCGGAGTCCAGCGCCGCGAGGACGGCGGGCCCGACGAGACCGTCGCGCCGCAGGTCAGCGGCGCCCTGGAGGGCCATCACCGCCTGGGAGGTGAGGTCTCCGTAGCTGCCGTCCGGCGCACCCAGCCAGTAGCCGAGGTCCGACAGGCGCTGCTGCAGCGCCAGCACCGCCGGGCCCCTGTCGCCGGGGCGCAGCACCTGCGGGGCGGCCACCTCGGCGGCGGGCTGGGCGGCGGGCTGGGCGGCGGGCTCGGACGACGACGAGGGCGCCGCGAGCTGCGGCGCAGCTGCCGGCTCCGCCGCCGGGGTCGCTGACGGGTCGGCTGACGGGCTGGCAGGGGCTTCGACCACGGCCGGTGGTGCGGCTGCCCCTCCGGCCGCCGCCTCGGCCGGCGCGCAGGCGCTGGCGGCCACCGCCGCACCGACCACCACCGCGAGCCACCCTCCGGTCCTGCACCGCCGCCACCGCTGCCTCCCCTGCCCTGCGGCCGCCTCCACCGGCGGCCGTCTCCCCCAGGACGCAGCGGTCCCGCGGACCGTTGCAGCAGGCACCCGTCCGGTGCTGTCCGTCGTCGTCCTGCTCCGTCCCCCGGGTGGGTGCGCGCTCCCAGTGGTCGTCCAGCGGCCGCCGCTACGCTCGGTGCACGTGAGCGGCGCACCGACCCGGGTCTTCGTCGCGCGCCTGGCCGGGCTGCCGGTCTTCGACCCCGTGGGCGACCGCGTGGGACGGGTGCGCGACGTCGTCGTCGTCCCGAGGGCCGCCCGCCGCCCCAGAGCCGTCGGCCTGGTGGTGGAGGTGCCCGGCAAGAAGCGCATCTTCGTCCCGATGACCCGCGTGACCAGCATGGACACCGGTCAGGTCATCACCACCGGTGTGCTCAACGTGCGGCGCTTCGAGCAGCGCGAGGCCGAGGTGCTCGTCATCACCGACCTGTTCGACAGGGAGGTGGTGCTCAACGGCGCCGCGGCGCGCGCCGTGCACGGCGGGGACGTCGACGGTCCCGTGGAGGGCCTCGTCGAGGACGTGGCCCTGGAGCAGCTGCGCTCGCGCGACTGGGAGGTCGGCCGGCTCTTCGTCCGCGAGGCGGGCAAGGGCGGCAAGAAGAAGGGGCTGCGCCGCAAGGGCTCCACGGCCCTCATCGACGTCCACGACGCCGCGGGCCTGTTCGGCACCCCCCAGGAGCAGGGCGCCACGCTGCTGGCGGCCTCCCTGGAGGAGATGAAGCCGGCCGACATCGCCGACCTGCTCCACGACATGCCGCTCAAGCGCCGCGTGGAGCTCGCCTCCGAGCTCGACGACGAGCGCCTCGCCGACGTCGTGCAGGAGCTCCCCGACGACGACCAGGTGCAGATCCTGTCCGCGCTGGGCCGCGAGCGCGCCGCCGACGTGCTGGAGGCGATGGAGCCCGACGACGCCGCCGACCTGCTCAACGAGCTGTCCGAGGAGGCCGCGGAGCAGCTGCTCGGGCTCATGGAGCCCGAGGACGCCCGCGACGTGCGCCGGCTGCTGGCGTACGAGCAGGACACCGCCGGTGGCCTCATGACCACCGAGCCCGTGGTGATGGGCCCTGAGGCGACCGTGGCGCAGGCCCTGGCCACGGTGCGCCGCACGGAGGTGCCCTACACGCTGGCGGCGGCCGTCTACGTGGTGCGCCCGCCCGCGGAGACGCCCACGGGCCGGCTGCTGGGCGTGGTGCACCTGCAGCGCCTGCTGCGCGAGCCCCCGCACGAGGCGATCGGCGGCCTGCTCGACCGCGAGATCGAGCCGCTGTCCCCCGACACGCCGCTGGCGGTGGTGACGCGGCGCCTGGCCACCTACGACCTCGTGTCGCTGCCCGTGACCGACCCGCAGGGCCGGCTGCTGGGAGCGGTCACCGTGGACGACGTGCTCGACCACCTGCTCCCGGACGACTGGCGCGAGGTCGACGAGGAGCACGTCGAGCCGCAGCAGACGCTCGAGACCGTGACCGGGTCGCTGCGCGCGGTGGACCCCGCCGCCAGCTCGTCCGGAGGCGGGAAGAAGCAGAAGAAGGCGGGGGGTGCGCGCCGTGGCTGAGGACCGGGAGGGCCGCCGTCGCGACGCCCTCGACGTGCCCCGCGAGAGCCGCCAGCGGCTGAAGCCGCGCGTGCCGCGCCTGGACGGGGAGCGCTTCGGGCGGCTGTCGGAGGCGTTCGCGCGCTTCATGGGGACGCCCCAGTTCCTGCTCTACATGACGCTGTTCTGCGTCGCGTGGATCGCGTGGAACACGCTGGCGCCCGTCACGCTCCAGTTCGACCCGAAGTCGCTCAACTACACCCTGCTCACGCTGATCCTGTCGCTGCAGGCCTCCTACGCCGCCCCACTCATCCTGCTGGCGCAGAACCGCCAGGACGACCGCGACCGGGTGGGCCTCGAGCAGGACCGCCAGCGCGCGGAGCGCAACCTCGCCGACACGGAGTACCTGGCCCGCGAGGTGGCGGCGCTGCGCCTGGCGGTGAGCGAGGTGGCCACCCGCGACTTCGTGAGGTCGGAGCTGCGGACGCTGCTGGAGGAGCTGGAGCTGCTCGCGGCGGAGCAGCGCCGCGCCGACGACGACGAGGGGCGCCTGGACCAGCCCGTCGACCGCGGCCGCTCCACCCCGAAGGCGCGGGCCAAGGCCCGCAGGCGCGACGCCGAGCCGCCCGCCGAAGGAGCGCCCGAGCACCTCGCCGAGCAGCCCACCGAGCACCTCGCGGGTTCCGGTGAGACCGGGTCGGCGCTGCAGGTGGACGAGAGGGTCGTCCGCGAGGCCTGAGCACCGGCGCGGCCGCTCAACCCGGGCGCGGGGGCTGCCGATGACCCGACGGTGACGACCTTCCGGCCCGGACACACGCTGTCGTCGCTGCAGTCGATGCAGCGGCGACGCCTCGGTGACGTCCTCGTCGACGCGGGCGTGCTGACGCCCGAGCAGCTCTCCGAGGTGCTCGCCAGCCAGCAGAGCGCCACGGGACGCCGCCGCAAGCTCGGTGAGCTGCTCGTCGAGTCGGGCATCGCCGACGAGCGGACCATCGCGCGGGCCCTGGCCGACCAGCTCGGCCTGACCGTGGCCGACCTGTCGCGCATGGCGGTCGACCCGGAGGTCGTGCGCACGCTGCCGCGCCAGGTGGCCGAGCGCACCCGCGTGGTGCCGCTGGAGCGCACCAGCTCCGGTCTCGTGGTCGCCGTGGCCGACCCGACCAACGTGCTCGCGCTCGACGACGTGCGGCTGCACACGGGCTCGACGGACCTCGTCGTCACGGTCGCCACCGAGAGCCAGGTCCGCGAGCAGCTCGCCCGCGCGTGGTCGCTCGGCCAGGACCGCTCCACGGCCTCAGCCGTGGAGGAGTCGGGCGTGGACCTCGACGCGAGCCTGGGCTCACTCGCCTCGATGGAGGCCGACGCCGCCGTCAACGACGACGACTCCCCCGTCGTCAAGCTGGTCAACCGCATCCTGTCCGACGCCGTCACGGCGCGGGCGTCCGACATCCACGTCGAGACCCAGCGCGACGAGCTGCGCGTGAGGTTCCGCGTGGACGGCGTGCTGCGCGAGGTGATGTCGGCCTCCAAGCGCGTCGCCGGGCCCGTCATCAGCCGCATCAAGATCATGTCCGGGCTGGACATCGCCGAGCGGCGGGTGCCGCAGGACGGGCGCAGCCGCGTGACCGTCGACGGCGTCGCCTTCGACTGCCGTGTCTCCACCCTCCCCACGCTGCACGGCGAGAAGGTGGTCATCCGCCTCCTCACCCGCGGTGACGCCGTCCCGGACCTCGACTCCCTCGGGTTCGAGCCGGAGCAGCTGGAGGTCTTCCGCAGGGCGCTGTCCGTGCCGCAGGGGCTGGTGCTCATCACCGGGCCCACCGGCTCGGGCAAGACCAACACGCTGTACTCCGCGCTGGCCGAGGTGCTCTCGCCGGAGAAGAACATCATCACGCTGGAGGACCCGGTCGAGGTCCAGCTGCCCGGCATCACCCAGGTGCAGGTGAGCACCAAGAGCGGGCTGACCTTCCAGGCCGGCCTGCGGTCGGTGCTGCGGCAGGACCCGGACATCGTGCTGGTCGGTGAGGTCCGCGACTCCGAGACCGCCGAGCTGGCGCTGAAGGCGTCCCTCACCGGCCACCTCGTGCTCACCACCCTCCACACCAACTCGGCCGTCGCCGCGCTGACCCGCCTCGTGGACATGGGCGTGCAGCCCTTCCTCGTGGCCTCCTCGCTGACCGCCGCGATCGCCCAGCGCCTGGTGCGCAAGCCGTGCGCCGCGTGCGCGGTCGCCTACGAGCCGTCGGCGGAGGTCCTGCGCGCCCTCGGTCTGCACGCCTCCGGCCTGGTCGGTGCCACCCCGCGCAAGGGCACCGGGTGCCCCGACTGCGGCGGCACCGGCTACAACGGCCGCACCGCGGTGTTCGAGGTGCTCGAGGTGGACGCGGACCTGCGCCGCGTGCTCGTCGCCGACCCGCGCGAGGCCTCGGTGGGTGAGGCCGCCGCCCAGCGCGGCATGCAGTCGCTGCGCGACTCCGCCGTGAGCAAGGCGCTGGCCGGGCAGACCACCTTCGAGGAGGTCCTGCGCGTCACGGCCTCCGACGACGCCGCGCCCACCTCGTGCCGCGCCTGCGACCGCACGCTCGAGGAGGGCATGGTCGCGTGCCCCTTCTGCGGCACCGCGCAGCAGCCCGCGGGCTGCGCGTCCTGCCAGCGACCGCTGCGCCAGGAGTGGTCGTGCTGCCCCTGGTGCGCCGCGCCCGTGGCCGGCCGTGCGCTGCGCCCGGTCGGCCCGCAGCCCCTGCCCGACCCGGCGCCGTCGGCGCGGGTGCCGCACCAGGAGGCCGCACCGCAGCGCTGGGCCTAGCCTCGGCTCGAGGCCGGGTGCCGATGCCCCGGCTGCGACCTGCGGGAGGGCGCGTGGGAGCAGCGAGGACGACACCTGGGGCGGATGACGTGCTGCTCGTCGACCCCGACGCGTGGGACGTCGACGGCACCGACCTCGACGCCGACCTCGATGACGGCCCCGTCCGCCGGACGGCGCACCGCCCCCGCCGGAGCGGGCGCCGCACGGCAGCGCTCGTGGCGGGCAGCGCGCTCGTCGTCGTCGTCGTGCTGGTGGGCTCCTCCGAGCTGCTGCGCAGCCCGCAGGAGCGCCTCGAGGGGCGCCTCAGCGACGCCCTGGAGGGCGCGGGCGTCCACCTGGCCGAGCCGGTGTCGCTGGACGACGACGAGGGCGACGGGCAGGTGTGGACCGGGCGGCTGCGCGTGGTCGGCGCCGGCGGTGCGGTCTCCGGCGTCCGGGTGGCCCTGCGACCCGAGGGCGGTGAGCTCGACCCGTCGCTGACCACCGGCCTGTTCCCGCTGGTCGACTGCAGCTCGAGGTTCCCCCTCAGCTGGGCCGGCGACAGCGACACGAGCTTCCGCACCACCCGCGCGGACCTCGCCGAGTGCGTCACCGACGACCCTCGCGGGGGCGCGCTCGTCACGATCGCCTGGCGCACGGACGAGGACGACGACGGCGCCGACGGGGTGGCGGGTCGGCAGACCTGGCTGACCGACTCCAGCGGAGGGGTCGTGTGGCTGCACAACGGCCCGGGCGACGGCGGTCCCGGCGGGCTGACCGGCGAGCAGCAGCGGGCCGTCGCGACGTCCCCGGAGCTCGTGGCGCCCCTGTGAGCGCGTCCACCGCTGCGCGGTGAGCGGCGCGCCCGGGTGCGCGCCTACGCTCGTGGGGTGAGCCTGCTCCGCCGCCCGTCGTCCGCAGCGGAGCCGGGTCCGGAGGAGTCCGCGGTGCGGGCGGCGCTGGGCACGGTGCTCGACCCGGAGATCCGCCGGCCCATCACCGAGCTGGGCATGGTGGGGTCCCTGGAGGTCTCCACCACCGGCGCGGTGCTCGTGCAGGTGCTGCTGACCACGTCGGGCTGCCCGCTGCGGGACACCCTCGAGCGCGACGTCACCGCCGCCGTCATGCGCGTGGAGGGCGTGCGCGCGGTGCGCGTCGACCTGGGCGTCATGGACGACGGCCAGCGCTCCCGCCTGCGCGACGTGCTGCGCGGCCCTGGTGGCGAGCGCGACGTGCCGTTCGCCAGGCCGAGGTCGCTGACGCGCGTGTACTGCGTGGCCTCCGGCAAGGGCGGTGTCGGCAAGTCGACCCTGACGGTGAACCTGGCGGTGGCCATGGCCCGCGACGGGCTGCGGGTCGGCCTGGTGGACGCCGACGTCCACGGCTTCTCCGTGCCCGGGATGCTCGGCACGACCGACCGTCCGGTGAAGATCGACGACGTGGTCATCCCGCCGGTGGCGCACGGCGTCAAGGTGATCTCCATGGGCATGGTGGTGCCCGACGGGCAGCCGGTCATGCACCGGGGACCGCTGCTGCACCGCGCGCTGCAGCAGTTCCTCACGGAGGTGCACTTCGGAGACCTCGACGTGCTCCTGCTGGACATGCCGCCCGGCACCGGAGACGTGCCGATCAGCGCCGCGCAGCTCCTGCCGGGCTCGGAGCTGCTCGTGGTGACCACCCCCCAGCCGGCGGCCGCCGACGTCGCGCACCGCTCCGGCGGGCTCGCGGCTCGCACCGGGCAGGGCGTGGTGGGGGTGGTGGAGAACATGAGCTGGCTGCCGATGCCCGACGGCTCGCGCCTGGAGGTGTTCGGCTCCGGCGGGGGCGCCGCGGTGGCCGAGAGGCTCTCGCGCGGGTCCGAGACTCCGGTGCCGCTGCTGGCGCAGGTCCCGATGGACGTCGCCGTCCGCGAGGGCGGTGACGCCGGGACGCCCGTGGTGCTCGCCGCACCGGACTCCCCTGCGGCACTGGTGCTGTCAGACCTCGCGCGCACGCTCGGGCGGCGCGCTCGCGGCCTGGCCGGGCGACCCCTCGGCGTCGTCCCCGTCTGAGCAGCGCGACCGCCGCTGCCCGTCAGGTCGGCGAGGTCGTCAGGTGGCTTCGAGGTCCACGGGGGCGCCCGTGGAGGAGCGGGCCATCGGGACGGCGGGGGCGTCGGCACCCTCGGGCTGCGCCGAGGCGTCGAGGTCGGAAGGGGCCGGCGCCGGGTCGCTGCTGGGGGGAGCGGACGCACCGGAGGCGGGGTCCTCGGTGCGCCCCACGGCTGCGGCCTCCGCCGGCGACGCCGCACTGGCCGGTCGCTTGTCGGCGGGGCTGACCGACGGCATGCCGGCTCCCGGTGGGGTGCTGCTGCTGCTGCTGCCCGCACCGGTCGCCGCCGCGCTGGTGGCGCCAGCCGCCCCGACGGCCCCGGCGGCCACCGCAGCACCGGTCACGGGCGAAGGCCCGCCACTGCTCACGGGCTTCGGCGCGGGACGGGCGGGCGGCTCGTCCTCGTCCTCGAGGCTGTCCGTCAGCGCGTCTCTGATGATCTTGCGGGGGTCGTACTGGCGGGGGTCGAGCTTCTTCCAGTCGACGTCGTCGAACTCCGGGCCGAGCTCGCCGCGCACCTGCTCGCGCAGGCCCATCGCCATCTTGCGGCCCTCACGGACCATCCGCCCGAGCTGGGCGGCGTACTTGGGGAGCCGCTCAGGGCCCACCACGATGAGGGCGATGACGAGCAGCACCGCGAACTCGCCGGGGTTGATGCCGAACACAGCTTGCTCCCTCGCTCACCGCACCGGGCCCCGCAGACCGGGACACCGGGCACCATCCTGCCCCCGCCGGGGAGGTGCAGGGGCCGCACCCGCACTTCACGGGTGCTCCCAGACCTCAGCCGACGAGCGGAACCACCCGTCCGGGGCCCCCCAGCACCCGGGGACCGGCGCGTCGGGCGGGCGGCGCCGCCGGGCGCACGGGCGCGCGGTGCTCCAGGTGCTTGCGCAGCTGGGCCCTGGCTCGTGACAGGCGAGAGCGGACCGTGCCGGTCTTCACGCCGAGCACCTCCGCGACCTCTTCGTAGGTCAGCCCCTCGACGTCCGCGAGGACGACGACGGCCCGGAAGTCCGGCGAGAGCCTGTCGAGAGCCGCCTGCACGTCGACGTCGAAGCGACCCGCCTCGAAGGCCCGCTCCGGGCCGGCTCCGCGGTCGGGCAGACGGGCGGCGATCTCCTCGGTGAGGGCGTCGAAGCGCAGCCGGCGGCGGCGTCGCGCCTGGTCGAGGAAGAGGTTGGTGGTGATGCGGTGCAGCCAGCCCTCGAAGGTGCCGGGCACGTAGGAGTCGAGGGAGCGGAAGACGCGGACGAAGACCTCCTGCGTGAGGTCGTCGGCGTCGTCGCGGTCACCGGTCAGGCGGTAGGCGAGACGGTGCACCCGTGCGGAGTGCTCGCGGACGAGCTCCTCCCACGAGGGCGGCGTCCACGGCTGCTCGGCCGCCTGCGCTGACATGCGTCCCACTCTGCCGCTCCTTCCTGGCAACGTCCTGGGCAGCCGGTGTGAGCCGGGTCACTCGTCACGGAGACGCCGGCGGCGCGTCAGCGGCGACGCGCCGCCAGGAGCAGTCCCTCGCCACTGGGCACGAGGGCCGGCAGCAGGTCCGGGGAGCTGCGCAGCGCCCGGGAGAGCTCACGGACCGCCGTGGTCACCGGGTCGCGCTGGGCGGGGTCGCCCGCGCGGTCGGCCGACAGCGCGCCGTGCAGGGCGACCACCCCGCCCGGGCGCAGCAGCCGGACCGCGCGCTCGAGGTAGGCCGCGGTGCCGATCGGGTCGGCGTCGAGGAGCACGAGGTCGTACCCGCCCTCGGTGAGGCGCGGCAGCACGTCCACGGCGCGCCCGGTGATGCCGCGGATGCGCCCGCTGCGCACCCCCAGCTCGGCGAACGCCGTGCGTGCTGCCCGCAGGTGCTCGGCCTCGGCGTCGATGGTGGTCAGCACGCCGTCGCGAGGCATCCCGCCCAGCATCCACAGCCCGGAGACGCCCGCGCCGGTGCCGACCTCCACCACCGCGCGCGCGTCGACGGCGGCGCACAGGGTCTGCAGCAGCGCTCCCGCGCCGTTGCCCACCGCGGCGATCCCCAGCTCGCGGGCCCGGGTGCGGGCCCGCTCCACCGCCTCGGACTCGGGCACGAAGTGCTCGGCGTACTGCCAGCTTCCGGCCTTCGAGCCGCTCGCCGAGGTGGCCGGGGCCCGGCGCGCGGGCGCCGGGACCGCCGGACCCTGGGCCCCGCTGCCCGAGGCGCCCGGCAGGCCCGGGAAGGCCGGCGTCACGCCAGGTCCTCGAGGAGGCGCAGCAGCACGCGCGCCCCCCAGCCGGTGGCGCCGCGCGGCACCTCGTGCTGCTCCTTCTCGGAGCGGCCGACACCGGCGATGTCGAGGTGGGCCCAGCGGCGCTGCCCCACGAACTCGCGCAGGAACAGGGCGGCGGTGACCGAGCCGGCCCCCGGCGCCGGCGACGACGGCACGTGCCGCAGGTCGGCGACCTCGGAGTCGAGGGTGGGGCGGTAGTCGTCCACGAGGGGCATCCGCCACACCCGCTCCCCCGTCGCCTCGCCGGCAGCCGCCAGGGCGGCGGCGAGGGCGTCGTCGTCGGTGAAGAGCGCGGCGTGCTGGCGGCCCAGGCCCAGCGTCGCGGCGCCGGTGAGGGTGGCCACGTCGAGCAGCAGCTCCGGGTCGAGCTCGGCGTCGGCCAGCGCGAGGGCGTCGGCCAGGACCAGCCGGCCCTCGGCGTCGGGGTTGTCGACCTCCACAGTGGTGCCGTCCAGCACGCGGATGACGTCTCCGGGGCGGTAGCTGGCGGCGCCCAGGCCGTTCTCGGCGAGCGGCAGCAGCGCGGTGACCGGGCGGGGCAGCCCCGCCTCGGCGGCGGCCACGACGGTGGCGAGCACCACGGCCGCTCCCGCCATGTCGGTCTTCATGGCCACCATCGACTCGCGGGGCTTGAGCGCCAGGCCCCCGGTGTCGTAGGTGATGCCCTTGCCCACCAGCACGACCCGGCCCCGCTCCCCCGCCTCCGAGGGCGGGGGCGACGACGACGCCGGCGTCCAGTCGACGCGGACGAGGCACGGCGGGTGCTGCGAGGCGGCGCCCACGGCGAGCAGGCCCCCGGCGCGGCGCTGTGCGAGGTCCTCCTCGTCGAGCACCGACACCTCGAGCGTCCCGCTGCCCGGGGCCACGTCGGCCCTGGCGGCGAGGGCGCGGGCCTGTCCCGCCACCCAGACCGGGGTCTTGGTGGAGGACGGGGTCGCGGCGAGGTCGCGCACGCGCCAGGTGGCGGCGGCGGCGGTCGAGGCGGCGGCCAGCGCGCGCTCGTGCCCGGACGGGGCGCCGAGCAGCACCGCGGTGCGCACCGCCGGCTCGGGGCCGTCCTGCAGTCCGGTGCGCGGCGGTGACCACGAGCCCAGCAGCAGCCCCTCGGCGAGGGCGCGCAGCCCGTCGTCGTCGAGGTCGGCGGCGGCGGAGGTGGCGACGCGGTCCAGGCCGCGGGCGGTCCGGGCCAGCGCGGCGCCGGCGCGGCGCAGGTCCCGGGCGGAGCCCGAGCCCGTGCCGAGCAGCACCAGGCGCACGGGAGCGCCGTCGCCGTCGCGTGGGTCACCCGTCAGGCGGGCGCCGTGCACGGGCAGTGACGTGCCGGCGGCGGCGCGCCAGCGCGCCAGGCGGCAGACCTCGACCAGGTCGAGCCCGGCGGCGGTCGCGGCCCAGGCGGAGCCGGCGCCGAGCGCCACGCGGTCGGAGGCTCCGCCGTCGTCGTCACCGGGTGCGTGCTCGGGGGTGCCCTCGCCGCGCGCAGCACGGCCGACGGGCACCACGAGCAGGGAGCAGCCGCTGAGCCCGCTCACACCACCGACGCCACCGGCGGTGCCGGTGGCGTCGGGGACGTCGAGGGGGGCGATGACCTCCACCCGCGGGAGCGGGCGGTCGGTGCGGGGACCGACCTGCAGGTCAGCGCCCGGGTCGAGCGCGGGCGGCGCCGAGGGGGGAGGCGCGCCGGCCACGCTCAGCCCGCGGCGGTCTTGAGCGCGTCGCCGAGGGCGTTGGCCTCGTCGGGGTTCATCTCGACGACGAGGCGGCCACCGCCCTCGAGCGGCATGCGCATGACGATGCCCCGCCCCTCCTTGGTGACCTCCAGGGGACCGTCACCAGTCCTGGGCTTCATGGCAGCCATGCGGCACACCCCTTCCACGTGCAAGGCACGCCATCGGTGGGAGCGGGCGCCGGAGCGCCCGCGGTCTGTGACCATCATCCCATCGGCGGCCGACGACCGGTAACCGAGGCGTCCACCACTCGGCCGCGTCCCGCAGGTCACGGCGGCCAGTCCGACGGCGGCGAGAACCTCCACAGCCACGCGACCCACACCACCTGGAGCGCCAGACCGGCCACCGCCCACGCCCCCACGGCCGCGCGCGAGCGCACCTGGACGGCGATGAGCAGCGCCACGGGCACCTGGAGGAGCAGGTAGCGGAACAGGGACGTCCACGGGTCCAGCACCACGAGCAGGTACGCCTGCTGCGCCAGCACCCAGGTGGGCAGCTCCGGCCCGAGCGAGCGCGCCGCGGGACCGGTGCACCACCACACGAGCGCGAGCAGCGAGACCACCAGCACCACCGGGCCGGCGACGTCGCCGAAGAGCTGCGAGGACGCCCGGAACCACGGCTCCACCCACACCACGCGGCCGCTGCGCCAGGCCGACTGCACCTGCGTGTACGCGTCGGGGATCCCGGTGGCCACGCCCACCGCCACCGGCCAGGCCAGGCCGGCGACACCGCTGGCGGCCAGGAGCCCCACCAGCGCGACCCGGTCGCGCACGGGCACCCCACGGCCCTCCGCGCGCCACCGCGCGACCGCGTGCACCAGCACGACCAGGGCGAACGGCAGCGCGACGGCCCGGGTGGCGCCCAGCAGCAGCACCGCCAGCACGCACCAGCCGTAGCGCCGCTCGACCAGCGCCAGCAGGGCCCACGACAGCGCCAGCAGGGCGAGGGACTCCGTGTAGGCGTACTGCAGCACCGGCGCCGCTGGCGCGCAGAGCACCAGCAGCAGCCCCGCCAGGGCCGCGCCCTCCCCCGCCACGCGGGCGAACAGGCGCCTCAGGACGACGGCGGCGGCCGCGCCGACCAGCAGCGCGGTGGTCGGCGCCACCACCTCCCAGCTGCCACCGGTCACGGCCATGAGCAGCCGCACGAGCAGGGGGTAGGCGGGGAAGAAGGCCCACTCGCTCTGCGCGGCGGCGCCGTCCTCGGAGCGCGGCAGGGGAAGGGGGTACCCGCCCTCGGCGATCTTGCGGTACCAGGTGGCGTCCCAGAGGTCGGCCGACATCACCGCGTACGACGGCGAGGCGGGCGTCCACACCGACTCGGCCTGGAACCGGGCGACGCAGACCGTGACGACCCCGGCGAAGAGCCGGGTGGCGGCGTACACGAGGAGCGCCTGCGCCCATCCCGGCAGCAGGCAGAACCGCGTCCAGACCCGACCGCCCGCGCCGGACAGCGCCGCGCCGGCGCGGTCGCGCGCCGCCAGGCCGGTGCTGGCCAGGACGTCGAGCAGGCCGGTGGTCCGGCCGTCGGGCGGAGCGCTCGCGCGCCCCGCGCTCACCGGGCGGCCCGCGCCTCGGCCTCGGCGGCGACCTTCTTCAGCGTGCTGCCGAAGGCCAGACGACCGCCGACGGCGATCGGCAGCGTGATCGCGCGCGACAGCTTCCTGCTGACCAGGGAGACGTCCTCGGTCCAGCGCAGCCGGCACCGGTCACCCGGGAGCGGCACCACCTGGACCTCGGCGTGGCCGAGCACGAGGGAGCCGCGGTGGTCGATGGCGGCGGTGCCGGCCCGGGTGGGCGTCGGCGGGTCCCAGGAGGTGACCTCCATGGGGTCGTCGAAGGCCAGGCGGCCAACGCCGCTGCGGCCGGTGAAGCGGGTGCCGGCACCGCCGGTGTCACGGTCGACGGTCATGGTGGTCAGCGGGATCCAGTCGCCGTGGCGGGACCAGTCGGTGACCAGCTCCCACACGACGTCAGCGGGTGCGGCCACCTCGCGGTGGGCGGTGAAGCGGGCCACGTCAGCTGCCCTCCTCGCGGGTCAGGGCCCAGCTCTGGGCGGGGGCCGGGTTGGGATCGGGGCTCACCGGCGGGGCCGGAGCGCCGTAGCGGGGTCCACCACCGGCCAGCGGGGTGCTGACGGCTGCGGTGAGCGCCTCGAGGCGGCGGTCCCGCTCGGCCAGCTCGACGCGGAGCCGGTCCACCACAGCGTCGACCTGGTCCATGCGGTAGCCGCGGGGCACCACCGAGAAGCGGACCTGGTCGAGGTCGGCGGGCTCCAGGGGACGCGGCGGCAGCGGCCGGTGCGGGCTGCTCGGCGTGGCGGCGGGCATGCCGGCCGGCAGGCGGCCCGCCGCGACGGCGACCACCACCCCCACCACGGCCACCGCCAGCAGCAGCAGGACGAGGCTCACGCGGCGATGCTGCCAGACGATCGTGGCCGCGGCCCGCGTGACGGTGCGGCCCGCAGCCGGTCACCGCCGCACTGCCGGCCGCTCAGTCCGGGCTGACGCACATGACCAGGCCCTCAGCGAGGGCCCGCTCGGCCATCGCCAGCAGCTGCTCGAGCATCCTCGCCGTGTCGCTACCCGGCTCTGCGCTGGTGAGGACCCTCCGGAGCTCGGCGGCCAGGTCATCGAGCTCTGAGGCGGTGAGGCGCCAGTCGCGGCCGATCGGGCTCCAGCGCGAGAACACCGGCATGCTGAGGCGTGCCGGGTCGTGGACGTAGAAGCGCTCCAGGACGTCTTCGAGCTCGGCGTCGAGGACGTCCACCTGCACCGCCGTCGGTTTCAGGCGGGTCTTCGTCTTCCGCGGAGGGCTGTCCTCGTCGTAGATCCCCACCGACAAGCCCATCACCACCACCTCCTCGGCTCACGCTGCTGAACCGCTACATGATGTGGACGGTGTGGATGATCACCGTTCCAGACAGGTCGATCTCCACCTCAGCGCTGAGGTCGCTCGGGCACTCCAGCTCAGTCCACAGCGGGAGGACCACCCACCAGCTGCCGTCGTCCTGCTGTGACGCGTCGGTCTCGCGGTGGTCCCAGATCGCCTCCGGCTGGACGACGAGCGTCGCGCCGTCGTCGCCGTACTCCTCCACCCAGTAGAGGTGGTCTGGCCGGTCACCGCGTGCGAGCGCGTCCAGCTCGGCGCGCAGGGCAGGTCGGAGGTGCTCGGGCACCGACGTGTTCGGTGTCGTCTCGGGCAGCTCACCGGCCACCAGCTCGTAGTGGGTCGCGTGGACCTCCACCTCGACCACCGCGCCGCCGGGTTCCAGCGCGTCCACGACCTCGAAGGAGGTCCGCTCCCACGCCCCATGCTCCCGCTGCCACCGCCCCAGCACCTCGGCCTGAGCCCGGGCAGCGGGGAAGTCGCTGGTGCGCACCGCGATCTCGTGGATGTCGGCGAGCGACAGCCGCTCCCGCTCCAGCTGCGAACGCACGTCGTCCAGGCACAGCTGGAGCTGGGCGACGACGTCCCCCGAGTGCAGCGCACGACCGGCCCCGTCGACAGGCACCCGCCCCACCACCTCAGCAGCGCGCGTCTTCCAGCGCGGCCTGCCGTCCTGCTTGCGCGCACCAGCGCGCTCCGCCTTCTTGGCCCTCTCGGCCCTCTCGGCCCTCTCGGCCCTCTTGGCCCTCTTGGCCCTCTTGGCCCTCTTGGCCCTCTTGGCCCTCTTGGCCCTCTTGAGCTCCATGGCCCGTTCGCCCTCCGCAGCCCGCGGCAGGTGGTCCGGGGCCCCCTCGAGAGCGGGGTGGAGACCGTCGACCTGCGCCTCCAGGAAGCCACCGCTCAGCTCGCGGACGGTCAGCTCGAGCACCCAGCGGCTCTTGCCCGCCGCCGTCCACAGAGGTGCGACGGCGGCGAACCGGCGCCGCTGGCGCTTCCCGGGGGTCTTCGCGGGCCTCGGCACAGCGGGCTCGACCTCGATCTCGTCGACCGCACCGGCTGGCATCCGCACCAGGGGGAAGGGCAGGTCCCGGACTCTGGCCTCGAGCTGGTCCGCCGACAGGCGCTGCCCCGAGGTCAGGTTCGCGACGGTCTCCCACTCACCCTCGGCGAGGAAGTCGACCACCATCGACACCAGGCAGCGCGCGTCCGCGAGGGCCTCCTCGTCGGTGGCCCTGCTCACCCGTCCCCGTCCCTCGGGGCACCCGACTCCAGGCCCTCCTGGGTGTGCACCGCCTCGGAGGGCTGCGCGGCAGCGCCGGCTGCGGCGGCCAGGCCTGCCTCGACGGCGTCGAGGGCCTCCGCGGCGCTCCTGGTCCAGATGACCTCGTCGGCGGCGGCGCGCTGCACGAAGCCGCTCGTCACGAGCGTGTCGACGGCCTGGCGCAGCGGGTCGAGGACGCCCGTGGGGTCGCAGGCGACCACGGGCTTGGCGTGCATGGCGAGCGCCTTCGAGCTCCACACCTCGATGAGCTCCTCGAGGGTGCCGAGGCCGCCGGGGAGCACCACGAAGGCGTCGGCGGCGTCGTCCATGAGGCCCTTGCGCTCGCGCATGCCGTCGGTGACCACGAGCTCGTCGGCGTAGCGGTCCCCGACCTCCTTCTCGAGGAGGGCGCGCGGGATGACGCCGTAGGTGCGCCCGCCGCCCTCGCGGACGGCCTTGGCGACGGCGCCCATCATCGAGACCGAGCCGCCCCCGGAGACCAGGGAGTGGCCGCGGGCGGCGATGAGCGCGCCGACGTCAGCGGCCAGCTGGACGTGGACGGGGTCGATCCGCTCGGAGGCGGAGCAGTACACGGCGATCGCGGGCACGATCACACCCTGCCAGCCGCTCCCTGTCGCGCACCGGGAGACGCCCGAGCCTCACCCGCCCGAGCCCACCCCTCGCCCGGCCGGCCTCTCCTCGGCCTCTCGTCCACCGGCGATCATGCGCCTGAGCGTCACGTCGCCGCGGATGGCTGGGCAGCCTGGGTGCCGGTGGGCAGGCTGAGTGCCGCGTCGGGGACGTGACCCGGGCCCGAGGCTGCCCACCGGCACTGGGGGTCCCCACCGATGTGGCGCACAGGTGCGTGATCGTCGGGGGGAAGGAGGACTTCGGGCGACGAGGACGCGTCGAGCGGCCGGCCGGGAGCGGCGACCACCGGCGGCGGGCGGTCAGCTGGCGGCGGCGATCTCGCCGGTGGTGGGACCGTGCGGCGAGAGCGGACGCCGGGGGGCCGCGGCGACGGCTGCGTCGGTCAGGGCGCGCACGAGGTCGGCGGCGTCCTCCGGGTCGAGGCGGAGCGTGGTGGTGCACACGTCGCCGTCCCACAGGGACAGCACCACGAGGGCGGCGTCGGGGTGGGTGGTGACGCGCAGGGCGCGGGCGGAGCGGTCGCGGTCGCGCACGACCGCGCTGCGGGCGGGGGCCGGGACGACGCGCATGGCAGATCATCACTCCTGCTCACAGCGCCGCGCCAGCCCCCGGACGGACGATGTGCAGCCCGGTGTGCGTGGCGCCGGTGTGTCGGCCGGAGGACGGCGAGCCGGTGGTGCCAGGCCTCTCCGGGGCGGTGGTCAGCCGTCGCGCCGGCAGGCGGCCTCGACGGCCTGCGCCGCCTTGCGCGCGGCGATGAGCACCGGGTCCCACACGGGCGCGAACGGCGGGGCGTAGGCGAGGTCGAGGGACAGGACCTCCTCGACCGTCATCGCGTTCCACACGCAGATGGCGAGCGCGTCGATCCTCTTGCCGGCACCGGAGCGCCCGACGACCTGGCCGCCGAGCAGCTGCCCGCTGCGCTCGTCGGCGACGAGCTTGACGCGGACGGGCTCCGCACCGGGCATGTAGCCGGCGGTCGTCGTGGAGTCGACGGCGGTGGTCACCACCTGGAAGCCCGCGGCGCGCGCCTCCTCGGTGGACAGGCCGGTGCGCCCGATCTCGACCCGGCAGACCTTGGTGATGGCCGTGCCGACCACGCCCGGGAACGTCGCGTACCCGCCACCGAGGTTGATGCCCGCCACCCGGCCCTGCTTGTTGGCGTGCGTGCCCAGCGGGACGTGCACCCCGCGGCCGGAGACGCGGTGGCGGACCTCGGTGCAGTCGCCCGCGGCCCACACCCCGTCAGCGCGCGTGCGCTGGGCGACGTCGACGGCGACGGCTCCCGACTCCCCCAAGGGCACCCCGGCCTCCCGCGCGAGCGCCACGGCGGGCACCACGCCCAGACCCAGCACCACGAGGTCGCACGGCAGCTCCAGACCGCTGGCGGTGTGCACGGCCCTCACCCGCGCGGGGAGGTCCCGCCCGCCCTCGGAGGCGGGGGCCAGCTCGAGCCCGCACACCTCCTCGCCGGTGACCAGGTGCACGCCCTCGCCGCGCACGGCCTCGGCGATGAGGGCGCCCATGTCGTCGTCGACGGTGCCCAGCGGCGTGTCGCCGCGCTGCACCACGGTGACGTGCAGGCCGCGCACCACGCAGGCCTCCGCCACCTCGAGCCCGATGTAGCCGCCCCCGACCACCACGACCCGGCGCACGCGCCCGGAGTCGAGGTCGGCGATGAGCGCTGACCCGTCGTCGAGGGTCTGCACGCCGTGCACGCCGGCCTCCGGGCCGGCGTCGAAGCCGGGCGCGTCGGGACGGCGCGGCACCGCGCCGGTGGCGAGCACCAGCTCGTCGAACGCCTCGGTGCCCTCGCCCTCGCGGCTGCGCCAGGCGACGGTGCGGGCGGCCAGGTCGAGGCCCACCACCTCGGTCCCCATCCGCAGGTCGACCCCGCGGCGGCGGTGCTCCTCCGGGGTGCGGGCGATCAGCTCGTCGCGCGAGCCGACTACCCCACCGACCCAGTACGGGATGCCGCACGCCGAGTACGACGTGGCGCTGCCGCGCTCGAACGCGACGACCTCCAGGTCGCGCCCGCGGGCAGCGGCCTGCTGGAGGGCCTGCGAGGCCGCCGCCATGCCGGCCGCGTCACCTCCGACGACGACGACGCGCGAGCGGCCGGGAGCCATGCGCTCGACGCTATCCGGAGATCGCCGGCGCGCGCGGCGACCACCCGTCCGACCGCAGCGCGCGGGTGGACGCCCACCCGGCGGGCCAGCAGGACGGCGACCACGACGGCCGCCCCGGCCGGCACGAGCCCGCAGAACGCCAGCCCGACCCGGGCGCCCCAGGTCTCGGTGATCCAGCCGACCAGCGGCGCGCCCAGCGGGGTTCCGCCGACGAAGGCCAGCAGGTACAGGCCCATGACCCGTCCGCGGAGCTCCGGGTCCACCCAGAGCTGCACCGAGGAGTTGGCCATCGCCTGGAAGGCGAGGTTGACCAGCCCCACGGCCACGAGGACGACGAGCAGCACGGCGGCGTTCGGCGCGAGCGACGCCGCGGCCTGCAGCGCCCCGAACCCCAGGCAGGCGGCCACGATGAGGCGCAGCCGGGTGGTGGCGCGCGTGCCGGCGACGAGGGCCCCGGCGGTGGAGCCGAGGGCCAGGGCGGTGTTGAAGGCGCCGTAGAGCTCCGGCCCTCCGTGGAGGACGTCCGTGGCCATGGCCGTGAGGACCACGGGGAAGTTCAGGCCGAAGGTGCCGACGACGCCGACCAGCACGATCGTGACGGCGACGTGGGGGCGCTGGCGGACGTGCGCCAGCGCGTCGCGGACCCCGCCGCGGTCGCGGGGGGCTCCGGGCGGGCGGGAGGGGCCGGCAGCTGACCGGGTGAGGAGGTCGGCCGGGCGCAGCCGCGCCAGCGCGACCAGCGGCGCGGTGAAGCAGACGGCGGTCGCGGCGAAGGCCCACCCGGTGCCGACCGTGCTGATGAGGGTGGCGGCCACGGCCGGTCCGAGCAGGCGCGAGGTCTGGAAGACGGCCGAGTTCAGCGAGACCGCCCCGCGCAGGTGCTCAGCGGGCACCAGCTCGCCGGCGAACGCCTGCCGGGCGGGTCCGTCCACCGCGGTGACGCAGCCCGTCACCAGGGCCAGCGCCCACACGAGCGGCGCGGTGGCGACGCCGGTGAGGGTGACGAGCGCGATGGTGGCGGTGAGGGTGAGGAAGGCGGCCTGCGTGAGCATCAGCAGGGTCCGCTTGGGGAACCTGTCGGCCAGCTGCCCGGCGTGCAGCCCGAGCAGCAGCACGGGCGCGAACTGGCAGGCCATGGTGATGCCGACGGCGGCGGGGCTGCCGGTGAGCTCCAGGACGAGCCAGTCGGTGGCGATGTTCTGCATCCACACGCCGGTGCTGGCGACGGCGTGGCCGGCGAGGTAGGTGCGGTAAGGGCGGTGGGCCAGGGGCGCGAGGGCGCGGGCAGCCAAGGGGGCCTCTTCCGGAGGTCGGCGGGCAGCACCGACCGGAGTGGTCATGGGTGGGGGCGGCAGCCGCGGGCGGACGCCCGGTCACGGACCGTTGCTGCCGGACACCAGCCTCTCGTGCGGAGGGGTCGCTCCGCAGCATCATCGGAGCCGATCGGTGCTCTCACTGGCATCATGGACCGTGATGAGCGAGCAGGGACGTGCTGGCGAGGCCGGGTACGACGTCGTGCAGCTGCGCTCCTTCCTCGCCGTGGCGCAGGCCCGCAGCTTCACGAGGGCGGCCGCGCGGCTGGGGGTGGGGCAACCCACGGTGAGCCAGCACGTGCGCAAGCTGGAGGCCGCCACCGGCCGGCTGCTGGTGCTGCGCGACACGCGCACCGTCTCGCTCACCCCCGACGGCGAGGCGATGATCGGCCTCGCGCAGGAGATCGTGGCCGCCCACGAGCGCGCCACCGCCTACTTCCGCGGGCAGCGCGCCCACGGACGGCTGCGCATGGGCATGTCCGACGACCTCGCCCTCACGCGGCTGCCCGCCATCCTGCGCGAGTTCCGCCGCGAGAACCCGCTGGTCGACCTCGACCTCACGGTCGACCAGTCCGGAACCCTGCACCGCCGCCTGGCCGCCGACCGGCTCGACGTGTACGTGGGCCGGCGTCCCGCCGCGGGAGACGCCAACCGCCACGCCACCGGCGCCGAGATCCCCGAGCAGCTGGTCAGCCGCGAGCGCATGGCGTGGGTCGGCACACCCACCACGAGGATCGACCCGGACGCGCCCGTGCCGCTGGTGCTCTACCCGCCTCCGTCGCTGGCGAGGACGGCGATGGAGGAGGCCCTGCAGCGCTCGGGCACGGCCTACCGCACCGCGGCGCTGTGCCGCGGCACCAACGGGCTCATCGCCGCGGTGGCCGCGGGCATCGGCGTCTCGGCGGTGCCGCGCAGCCTCGTGCCGCTGCAGCTGTCAGCGCTGCGCACGGAGAGGCGGGCGGACCGGCTGGCCGACGGACGGGGCGACGGTCCCGTCGTCCGGCTGCCCGAGCTCGGCACCATCGACCTGGTGCTGCTCACCAACCCGCGCACCGCTGACCGGCCCGCCTCGCGCGCCCTCGTGGCCGCCGTCCTCGCGAGCGGTCCGCCAGCCGTCACCGGTTGACGCACCCGGCAGAGCGTCCCCGGGTGCGCCGGCTGCCCCCGCGGCCGCCCACTCCTCGTTGACCAGACCGCCCAGCAGCACCACACCGCTGCCGAACCAGCCCAGCAGCATCGCCGCCACCAGGGCCCCGACCACGGTGGCTGCGGCCTGCACGGCCTCGTCACCCGAGGTGGTGGTGGGCCCGGGCGCGCCCAGCACGGCCAGCGAGGCCCGGAAGGCCACCACGAGGCCGACCAGCGCCGCGGTGGCGAGCACCGCACCGGGCACCACCGAGCGCCACGTGACGCGCACCGGCGCGCCCACGCGGTAGAGCGTCGCCAGCCCCGCGGCCACCACGAGCAGCAGCACCGGCCACCGGCCCACCGCCCACACCGTCGCGAACACCTCGCCCGCGCCCAGGGCCGCGGCCAGCCGCTCCCCGCCTCCGAACAGCGGCCCCACCACGAGCACCAGCAGCATGAGCGCCCCGGCCAGCACCGCCACGAACGTCAGCACGAACGACAGGAAGAACAGCAGCACCGGCCGCCGCTCCTCCACGGGCGTCTCCCCCTCGCGCAGCACCCGCAGCGCCGAGCGGACCACGCGGCTGGCCACCACGAGCGCCACCAGCGCGGACCCGACGGCGAAGCCCGTCTGCTCCTGCGCCAGCAGCTCGCGCACCAGCGGCGCCCCCAGGCTGGCGGCCAGGGCCGGGCTGAGGACGGCGTCGAGCAGCTGCACGAGGAAGGCCTGCGCATCACCCACGGCGTCGGGGTCGAGCCAGCGGCCCAGGAGCCCCAGCCCCGTCCCGAGCGCGGTCAGCAGGGGCACGGCGGACAGCAGCAGGTAGAAGCACATCTCCGCGGCGCGCCCGCCCAGGCGCAGCCCGGAGGCCCGCAGGGCCACCCGCGCGGCCACCGCCACGGGGTTGCGGCCGCGCAGCCTCCAGGTGGCCCGCTGGGCGGGGGCCTGGAGCCTGACGACGAGCCGCGTCGGGGGCACGGCCCCGGCTACCGGCCGGCCGCGGTGGTCGTCGTCGTCGGCAGCAGCCACGCGAGGAGCGCCTCGCGGCACTCGCGGACCTCCTCGACCGGGCACCACTCGCCGGCCGTGTGCGCGAGCAGCGGGTCACCGGGGCCGAAGTTCACCGCCGGGACGCCCAGCTCGGAGAAGCGCGCGACGTCGGTCCAGCCGAGCTTGGCCACGGGCTGGCGGCCGCTGCGCTCCAGCACCTGCTGCACGAAGTCGCGGGCGGCGGGGTGGTCCAGGCCGGGGCGCGCGCCGGGAGCGGCGTCGACCACCACCACCTCGGCGCCGACCTCCTCCTCCAGCCCGGCGAACACCTCGCGCACGTGCTGCTCGGCCTGCTCGGGGGAGAAGCACGGCGCGAAGCGGTGGTTGACGGTGACGGTGCAGGCGTCGGGGATGACGTTGCCCGCCACCCCACCGCTGATGCCGACGGCGTTGAGGCCCTCGCGGTAGACCAGCCCGTCCACGTCGATGCTGCGGGCCTCGTACGCGGCCAGGCGCGCCAGCACCGGGGCCGCGAGGTGGACGGCGTTGACGCCCACCCACGAGCGCGCCGAGTGCGCCGCCCTGCCCCTCAGCCGCACCTCGGCGCGCAGGGTGCCGTTGCAGCCACCTTCGATGCTCCCGTTGGTGGGCTCCCCGAGGACGGCGACGTCGCCCGCGAGCCAGTCCGGGCGCCGGCGCGCCAGGCGGCCGAGGCCGTTGAGGGCGGAGTCGACCTCCTCGTGGTCGTAGAAGACCCAGGTGACGTCGCGCACCACTCGGCGCGGGTCGGCGGCCATGACGTCGGCCACGGCCGCGGCCGCCGACAGCGCCATCGCCACGCCGCCCTTCATGTCGGTGGCGCCGCGGGCCACGAGCCGCTCCACGCCGTCCACCACCTCCCGGCGGGACGGCACGTCACCTCCGGCCAGCGGCACGGTGTCGAGGTGCCCGGCGACGACGACGCGCTCGGCGCGGCCCAGGCGCGTGCGCGCCACGACGGCATCGCCGTCGCGCAGGACCTCGTAGTGGGCGCTGCCGCCCGCCTCCGGGGAGCCCAGGTGCCGCAGCGCCGCCTCCACGAGGTCGGCCAGGGGCCCCTCCCTGCCGCTGACCGACTCGACGTCGCAGACGGCCGCCGCCAGGTCCACCACGTCTCCGCCCAGGTCGAGCTGCCGCTCGGGTGGTGGCTGGAGGTTCCGCCCGGGGGTGCTGCTCACGGCGACGACCCTACGGCGCGCACCGCCCCCCGTCGGTGATCGCGCTCGGTGGGCCACCCGGTCGGTGGCGGCGCGCGACCCGGGGTGGGCAACCTCGCCACACGCGTCCCAGCCGCACCTACCCTGTGGTTCATGAGCACGGAAGTCAGCCGGGAAGCCAGCACGGACGCCAGCACGGACGCGACCAGCACCGACAGCCCCCGCAGGGCCTGGGGCTACGGCCTGGCCACGACGGCTGCGGTCGACGGGGCCGCTGGCCAGGTGCTCGACACCTGGTACCCCTCCCCCGCGCTGGGCGCCGCCCCCGAGGACGCGGGCCCCTACGCCGTGCCGGCCGCGCTGGCCGCTCTGGAGGGCGAGGACCCGGCCCGCGGCGTGCGCACCCACGTGGTGCGCACCGAGGTCGACCTCGACGCCCCGCCCGCCGACGCCCCCGACGCCTACCTGCGCCTGCACCTGCTGTCGGCGCGCCTCGTGGCGCCGCGGACGATCAACCTCGACGGGATCTTCGGGAAGCTCGCCAACGTCGTCTGGACCGACCGCGGCCCGTGCCCCGTGGCCGGCTTCGAGCAGACGCGCCTGCGGCTGCGCGCCCACGGGCCGGTGCAGGTCTTCGGCGTCGACAAGTTCCCGCGCATGGTCGACTACGTGCTGCCCACCGGCGTCCGCATCGCCGACGCCGACCGCGTGCGCCTGGGCGCCCACCTCGCCGAGGGCACCACGGTGATGCACGAGGGCTTCGTGAACTTCAACGCCGGCACGCTCGGCGCCTCGATGGTCGAGGGGCGCATCTCGGCGGGGGTCGTCGTCGGGGACGGCAGCGACGTCGGCGGCGGCGCCTCGATCATGGGCACGCTGTCCGGTGGCGGCACGCAGGTCGTCTCCGTGGGGAAGCGCTCGCTGCTGGGCGCCAACGCCGGCATCGGGATCTCCCTCGGCGACGACTGCGTGGTCGAGGCCGGCCTGTACGTCACCGCCGGCACCAAGGTCGTGCTCACCGGCGACCTCGCGGTCGCGAGCGCGCCGGAGGGCTGGCAGCCCGGTGACGAGGCCGTCGTCGTCAAGGCCCGCGAGCTGTCCGGGCGCGACGGGCTGCTGCTGCGCCGCAACTCCACCTCCGGCGCCGTCGAGGCCGTGGCGCTGACCAAGGCCGCCGTCGTCCTCAACGACGCCCTGCACGCCAACTGACCCCGCCCGGCCTGCTCCCCCCAGAGCCCGAGACCGCGATGGCAACCGTGCAGCAGCGCCGCCGCCCCGCTCCCCCGCCGCCCCGGCGCGGCGGGGGCGGGAGCCGCGCCCTGGGACGCCTGGTCGGCACGGGGGCGGTGGTGGCGGTGCTCGCCGGCGGGGCGTGGGTGGCGGTGCAGCAGGTGGCGCCGAGCAGCACCGTGGTGGTCGAGCGGTGCACCGCCGTCAGCGGCGAGGGCGACGGCGCCGCCGAGTACGACCTGGCGCCGGACCAGGCCGCCAACGCGGCCCTCATCACGGCCGTCACCCAGCAGCGCGGCATGCCCGCGCGCGCGGCCACCATCGCGCTGGCCACGGCCGTGCAGGAGAGCAAGCTGCGCAACATCACCTACGGAGACCGCGACTCCCTGGGCCTGTTCCAGCAGCGCCCCTCCCAGGGGTGGGGCACGCCGGAGCAGATCCAGGACCCGGTCTACTCCACCAACGCCTTCCTCGACGTGCTGCAGAAGGTGGACGGGTACGCCGACGCGCCCATCACCGTGGTCGCGCAGCGCGTGCAGCGCTCGGCGTTCCCCGACGCCTACGCCGACCACGAGCCCGAGGGCCGCGCGTACGCCTCCGCGCTCACCGGGTACTCCCCCGCCGCGCTGACGTGCCGGTTGCGCCCGGTGCCCGACTCCTCGGCCGAGGCCGCGGCGGCGGACGGGTACTGGCCGCGCACGCAGCCGCTGGTGGACGCCTTCGGGCGCGAGCGCGGGAACGGCGTGGCCGTCGCCCCGGCCGACGAGGGCGCTGGGGCGCTCATCGGCACGCCGGTGGCCGGTGGTGGGGACGCCGCGCAGCAGCGCACGGGGTGGTCCGCCGCGCAGTGGGCGGTCGCCCACGCCGCGGACTTCCAGGTGGTGGCGGTCGGGACGGACGGGAAGCAGTGGCGCCGCGACCGTCCCGACGACGGCTGGGTGGACGTGCCCGAGGCCGACCGCGAGCGCCTGGCACCGGCCGGCGCCGCCGTCGTCCTCGTCGCCGGCGGCCGGCTCGAGTAGCCCCGCCTCAACCCCATCTTTCTCGCACTCTCCTCGGCAAGTGCGCCAACGCCCCCGTCCTTCCCGCACTTTCCTCGGCAAGTGCGGGAAGGACGGGGGGACGACGACGAGGACGGACGCGCAGGAGGGCCGCCCCCGGGTGTCGGGGACGGCCCTCCTGCGCGGTGCCGCGGGTCGAGACCTGGCGGGTCAGCGCTCCAAGACGGGCACGTAGCTCCGCTCGCCGGCACCGGTGTAGACCTGGCGCGGCCGGTTGATCTTCATGGCGGGGTCGGTGACGCCCTCGCGCCACTGCGCGATCCACCCCGGCAGGCGGCCCAGCGCGAACAGCACCGTGAACATCCGCGTCGGGAAGCCCATGGCCTGGTAGATGAGGCCGGTGTAGAAGTCGACGTTGGGGTAGAGCTTGCGCTGCACGAAGTAGTCGTCCTGCAGGGCGATCTCCTCGAGGCGCTTGGCGATGTCGAGGAGCGGGTTGTCGGCGCGGGCGAGCACCCGGTCGGCCGTCTTCTTCACGATGGCGGCGCGGGGGTCGTAGTTCTTGTACACGCGGTGCCCGAAGCCCATGAGGCGCACGCCGTCGCGCTTGTCCTTCACCTTCGCCATGAAGGAGTCGGCGTCGTCGTCGCCGCGGTGGATCGCCTCGAGCATCTCCAGCACCGCCGAGTTGGCGCCGCCGTGCGCGGGACCCGACAGGGCGTGGATGCCTGCGGAGACGGACGCGAAGAGGTTGGCACCGGAGGAACCGACCATGCGGACCGTGGAGGTGGAGCAGTTCTGCTCGTGGTCGGCGTGGAGCACGAAGAGCAGGTCGAGGGCCTTGACCATCTCGGGGTCGGGCTCGTAGGGCTCAGCCGGCCAGCCGAACGTCATCCGCAGGAAGTTCTCCACCAGGCCCTTGGAGTTGTCCGGGTAGAGCATCGGACGCCCCGTGGACTTGGAGTAGGCGTACGCCGCGATGGTGGGGAGCTTGGCGAGCAGGCGGAAGGTCGACAGGTCGACCTGCGCGGCGTCCTTGGGGTTGAGGGAGTCCTGGTAGAACGTCGACAGCGTCGAGACGGCCGAGCTGAGCACCGGCATCGGGTGTGCATCGCGCGGGAAGCCGTCGAAGAAGCGCTTGAGGTCCTCGTGGAGGATCGTGTGGCGGTTGATCCGCGCGGTGAAGTCCTCCAGCTGCGGCGCCGTGGGCAGTTCGCCGTTGATGAGCAGGTAGCTCACCTCGGCGAACGTGGAGTGCTCGGCGAGCTGCTCGATCGGGTAGCCGCGGTAGCGGAGCACGCCGGCGTCACCGTCGATGTAGGTGATGTCGCTCTGGCACGAGGCCGTGTTCACGAAGCCCGGGTCGAGCGTGACGTAGTCGGTCCGCTTGAGCAGGCCGGAGACGTCGAGCCCGTCGTTGCCGTCGACCGCGGGCACCACGTTCAGCGGCAGGACGCCCCCGGGGTGGACCAGGGCCACGGGCGATTCCGCGGGCACGGCGGTCAGCGGGCCGGTCGCGGGGTCGGTCATGGCTCGGCTCCTCGTCGTCGGGGGTGGAGGGACGGGTGCAGCGGACGGGACGACGGGCGTCGCCCGGTGGGTGCTGCCGGGGGGACGCTACCTGGCGAGGGAGCCCAGGCGTGCAGCGGCGGCCGCGACGCGCTCGTCGGACGCCGTCAGGGCCACCCTGACGTGAGCGCGCGCTGACGGTCCGTAGAAGTCCCCGGGGGCCACGAGCACGCCGACACCGGCCAGGCGGTCGAGCAGCTCGCGGCCTGTCGGTCCAGCGGCGCCGTCAGGGCCGTCGGTGCTGTCAGCGGAGCGGGTCCACAGGTACAGGCCGGCCTCGGAGTGCTCGACGAGCAGGCCGGCGCCCTCCAGGGCGGTGCGCAGCACGGCCCGGCGCGCCCGGTAGCGCTCGCGCTGGACGGCGACGTGCTCGTCATCGCTGAAGGCCGCCGCCACGGCGGCCTGCACGGGGGTGGGCACGATCATGCCGGCGTGCTTGCGCACGCCGAGCAGGTGCGCCACGAGCTCCGGGTCCCCCATGACCACCGCCCCGCGGTAGCCGGCGAGGTTGGACCTCTTGGACAGCGAGGTCACGAGCAGCAGGCCGTCGTGGGAAGCGCCCGCGACGCGGGGGTCGAGCACCGAGGGCACCTCGGGCACGTCCCAGGCCAGCTCGGCGTAGCACTCGTCGGAGGCGACCACAGCGCCCTCGTCACGGGCGCGCTGCACGCTGGCGCGCAGCTCCTCCACGCCCGCCACGGCGCCCGTGGGGTTGGAGGGGCTGTTCAGCCACACCAGGCGCACGCGGTCTCCCGCGAGCTCGTCCGGGGTGGGCCAGCCGCCCGGGGGGACGGCGACGGCGCGCGCGCCCGCCAGGCGGGCCCCCACGTCGTACGTGGGGTAGGCGACCTCGGGGATGACGACGACGTCGCCGGGGCCCAGCCCCAGCTGCGTCGGGAGCCAGGCGACGAGCTCCTTGGAGCCGACGGTCGGCAGCACGGCCGCCGGGTCCAGGCCGACAGCGCCGCGGGATCGGGCCGCCCAGCCGGCGGCGGCCTCGCGCAGTGCGGGGGTGCCGGCCGTCAGCGGGTACCCGGGGGCGTCCGCGGCGTCACGCAGGGCGCGCTGCACGACCTCCGGCGTGGGGTCGACGGGGGTGCCGACGGAGAGGTCGACGATGCCGTCGGGGTGGGTGCGGGCGCGCTGCGCGGCCTCGCGGATGGTGTCCCAGGGGAAGTCCGGCAGGCCGCCGGTCCGGGAGGCCCCGCCGCCGACCCGCGCGGACCAGCCGCTCAGTGGCCCGTCTCCTGCGGGGGCAGCGCCGCGACGAGCGGGCCGTCCTTGGAGATGGCGCCGAGCTTGGCAGCGCCGCCCGGGGAGCCGATCTCGTCGAAGAAGGCCGCGTTGTCGGTGGTGTAGTCGGCCCACTGCGCGGGGACGTCGTCCTCGTAGTAGATGGCCTCCACGGGGCACACCGGCTCGCAGGCGCCGCAGTCGACGCACTCGTCGGGGTGGATGTACAACGACCGGCTGCCCTCGTAGATGCAGTCGACCGGGCACTCCTCCACGCAGGCGCGGTCCTTCAGGTCGACGCAGGGCTGCGCGATCACGTAGGTCACAGCCCCAGTGTTCCACCCGACCGCCCGCTGCGACGAGCGGAGGTCCGCGACAGGCCGGTGGCTGGCGGTCAGTCCAGGGCCAGCGGCACCCCGGTGGGCGCCCCGCCGCCGGGGCCGGTGCACGTGACCGCGGTCCGGGGGGCGTAGGTGGTGGTCAGCTCGTCGGTGACCGGCTCCGCGTCCCCGGTGCTCGACGGGGCCTTCGGCGCGGTGGTGCGCGTCACCGTGGTGGTGAAGCCGTCCTGCCCGGGCTGGGCGACGCACTGCGGCGAGGGGTCGGACAGCTGCGTCGCGGGGCGGGGGTCGCTCGGGGCGGACGCGGTCAGGGTGACCTGCCGGTCGCCGGTGCCCCACACCTGGACCCTGAGCGCCCCGTCGACCACCTCCGTGCGCAGCACCGCCCCCTTCGCGGTGGCCTCGGTGAGCACCAGAGGCGTGCCGGAGCCGACCACCGCGTCCAGCCCCACCGGGTCGCGCGGGTTCCACGTCGCCGGGGCCGTGCGCGCGTCGACCTGCAGACCGGCGGCGTAGGCGGCGGCGTGCACGGCGGAGGCCACCTGCGTGGTGCCCGCGGCCAGGGTCGTCGTCGCGCGGCCGTCCACCACCACGGTGGCCGGCACCCAGCCGGCCTCCGCGCTGGGGCTGCCCATCCGGGCCCCGACGTCGAAGGGCTCCCCCGCCGCCAGTACGGCGCCGTCGAGGGCGCGGGCAGCGGCGGTGACGTCCTGCGTCCGGGCCGGGTCCTGCGTCAGCGGCGAGACGACCTGGCCCAGCAGAGCGCTGATGCCCATCGAGGTGAGGGCCTCGGTGGTCAGGGCGGGCGTCACGGACCGGGTGCTCACCCGGGCGGTGCGGGCGTCCCCGGAGGCCACCAGCGCGGTCGCGGCGGCGTGCGCCAGCGACTGCGGGTCGGGCTCGGAGCCCGCGACGGCGGGCACCACCACGGGCGCCGCGCCGCTGGTGTCGAGCCGGGCGTCCTGGGCGGAAGCGCGGGTGGCGGGGTCCGCCGCGGCCACGGCGTCGGACAGCGCTCCGCCGTCGACGTGCAGGCGCAGCGAGGCGCCGTCCTGCGCGAAGGACAGCGCCGGCAGCACCTGCGCGGGCGGGAGCACCACGGTGCGGTCGCCCACGACCACCGTCAGCGGGGCCGAGGCGGCCGGGCGCGCCTGGGTCTGCAGCGCGGTGTCGACGGCGTCGGCGCTGGCCTGCGGCTGGGTGGTGCGCGACGGCAGCAGCAGCGGCCGCTCGCCCCCCGGCTCCCCCGGGGCCGCCAGCCACGCCCGGCGCACGAGCTCGGTCGCCGCGGTGCGGTCCATGACGGTGCCGGGCACGGGGGCCACGGCCACCGGCTGCCCGGAGGCGAAGCTGACGGAGCCCTCCACCGCTGGCACGTCCAGCGCGACGGCCGCCCGGTCCAGGGCGGCGGCCAGGTCGGCCTCGGAGCCCTCCAGCACCGGGTCCACGGCGCCGCGGCCCTGCAGCTGGTGCCACAGGGTGGTGGGCAGCCCCGCCGGTCCGATGGCCCGCGAGACGGTGGCGGCGGCGTCGAGGTGCAGGTCGGCGACGCCGGGGTCCACCGTCGTCGTCCGCGTCTGCTGGGTGGGCGCGTCGAGCCGGACCTGCAGCGGGGTCTCCAGGCGCGGCTCGAGGGTGCGGGCCAGGAGCTGCACGGCGTCGTCGCGGTCGAGCCCTCCGATGGCCACGCCGGCCACCGTGGTGCCCTCGGGGACGCGGTCGGCCAGGCGGAAGGAGGCTCCCGACCAGGCGGCCGCCACGAGCCCGGCGGCGGCCACGAGCGCCAGCACCCTGACGCGCTGACCGCGGGTGGGTCCGGGCGCCTCCGGCCGCCCGGGCTCGGCTTCCTGCCGGGGGGTGGTGAGCAGGTCGTCACGCGACAGCACCAGCGTGGCCGCGGGCCCCACCACCGCTGCCGGCTCGCCGACGGGGAGGACGACGGCGTCGACGTCGGCGTCGACGCCGGTGCCGGTGGCCTCGAGGCGGTGCTGCGGTCGGCGCGGAGCAGGGACCCGCCCGCCGGCGTCCGCACCCTGCGGCGCGGCCTCGCCGCGCTCGAGCATCTCCAGCAGCTGCGCCGCTCCACCCGCCCGTCCCACGCCAGCGAGGCTAGGGAGGATCAGGCCAGCGCGTGGTAGGAACGCCGGAACCTGACCAGGGGCTCCTCGGCCCCGGCACTGCCGGTGCTGGCGGTGGACCTCCCGATCCCGACGACCAGGCCCACGACCACGGCGTGGTCCCCCGCGGGGTGCACCGCGGTGGTGCGGCACTCGAAGGACTCCAGCGCGCCGTCGAGCAGCGGCGCCCCGGTGACCGCCCCGGTGCGGTGCGGCACCCGGTCCAGCTGGCCGACGGCGGGGCGCCCCGGCGTGGCGAGCCACCCGGCCGTCGCTCGCGCGCCGGCGGGGAGCAGCGACAGCCCCCACGTGCCGGCGCCCTCCACGGCGTCGAGGAAGCGGGCGTCCTCGTGGACGCAGACCAGCAGCATCGGCGGCTCGCGGCTGACCCACGTGTACGACGTCACGGTGATCGCGTGGTCGAGCCCGCGCCAGCGGGTGCTGGCGACCGCGACCCCGGCGGCGATGCCCTCGAACGCCGCCGCGGCGGCGTCCGGGTCGACGTGCTGGTCGACGTGCTGGGGGTCCTCGCTCACGCGCCCACGGTAGGAGCGGCGGCTGGCCCCGTGGCCGGCAGCACCACCGCTGCCGGGGGCAGCGGGGCGGCGCTGACGCCCGGCACCTCCACGGGCGGGCCCGCGGCGGCGAGCACGTCGGTGATCTCGTGGCCGATGAGCTCGTGGCGCTCCAGCAGCGCGTCCCGCAGCGCCGCGACCAGGTGCGTGTTGGCCCCGAGCAGCGCGCGCACGGCGTCGCGCTGGGCGCCCAGCAGCTCCTCCAGCTGCGCACGGGCGTGGGCGTCGCCGAGCACGCGGCCCACCAGGCCCTCCCCTCCCGGGGAGCCCTCCGCGGCGGCGAACGAGACCAGGGAGGAGGCCATGCCCGCGGCTCCGACCATCTGGGCGCCGATGCGCGTGGCGTAGGCGAGGTCGGAGCTGGGCCCGGTGGACACGTCCCCGAAGGCGAGCTCCTCGGCCACCTGCCCGCCGAAGGCGATCTGCACCAGCGAGACGAGCTCGCTGCGCGACCGGGTCCACACCTCCTCGGCGTCGCCGTGGGCGAGCAGGCCCAGCGCCCCGGCGCGCTTGATGATGGTCAGCACCTCGAGGCGGCGCTGCGGCGCCACGAGGTGGGCGACCACGGCGTGGCCGGCCTCGTGGGTGGCGATGAGCCGGGCCTCGCGGGCGGTGTAGCCGACCGGCGACCCCAGGCCCACGGACGTCACCAGGCGGGCGTGCTCGACGTCCTTCCAGCTCATCGCGCCCGCCCCGCGGCGCACCGCGTTGACGAGGGCCTCGTCGAGGAGGTTCTCGATCATCACCGGCGTGGAGCCCGCGGTGATGCCGGCGAGGGCGTCACGGCGCTCGTCGTCGTCCAGCTCGGCCTCGTGCGCCTTGCGGGACAGGAAGTGGTCGAGGACCTCGCGGCGGCCCCGCTGGTCAGGGGCGTCGAAGGTGAGGCGGCGGTCGAAGCGGCCCGGGCGCAGGAGTGCGGGGTCGAGGGAGTCGGCGCGGTTGGTGGCGGCGATGAGCAGGACGTCGACGGGCTCGACCTTCGGGCGCGGCAGCTGGCGGTGCGCCGGGAGCAGCAGGTTCACCGCGTCGACCAGCCGGCCGAGCAGCTGCTGCGCCCCCGTGGGCTCGTCGA
Source organism: Quadrisphaera setariae (assembly GCF_008041935.1). NCBI lineage: Bacteria > Bacillati > Actinomycetota > Actinomycetes > Kineosporiales > Kineosporiaceae > Quadrisphaera > Quadrisphaera setariae. The sequence continues at coordinate 13,341 of NZ_VKAC01000009.1, read as the reverse complement.
AGGACTGCATCTGCACGAGCAGCTCGTTGACCACGCCGCCGACGCCCTCGCTGGTCATCGCCGAGACGGTCGTCCCCCCGGCCCGCGCGACCGAGGCCCGCGAGCTCTGCAGCGGCAGCCCCTCGAGGCCGCCGCAGCACGTCACCGCGCTGCTGGCGACGGGCGCGCTGGGCGCGACGGACCCCGCGGGGGCCATGGGCATCCCGTGGCGCACGGTGGCGATGGCGTCGATCTCCTCGATGAAGCCGATCGCCCCGCCCTCGGCCCGCGCGGCCTTGCGCAGCGCGCGGAAGTACGCGCGGATCTTGCGCGCCGTCGCGCCGTAGTACATCGACTGGAAGCTCGTGCCGGAGACGTAGAGGAAGGGGACGCCGGCCTCGCGCGCCATGGCCTTGGCCATGTGCGTCTTGCCGGTGCCGGGAGGTCCTTCGAAGAGCAGGCCGCGGCGCGGGGTGCCGCCCATCTCGCGGCGGAACGTGCGGCCGGCGAGGAACAGGTCGAGCGAGCGCTGCACCTCCTCCTTCACCGGGCCCAGGCCCTTGACGTCGTCCATCGACACGTCGATCTGCTCGGGGCGGTAGACGAGGTGCGGCGAGCGCCCGGAGACGACCACCTGCGCCAGCAGCAGCAGGATGAGCAGGGCGAAGAACACGCCGGTGATGAGGTAGATCGGGTCCACCGCGGGCAGCGCCAGGTCGGCGAGGGAGACCGGGTCACCGGCGAGGATCCGGTACCAGAGGTAGCCGGCCACCGGTCCCAGGACGACGGCGATGCGCAGCAGGCGCCGCTGCCGGCGGCGCTCGCGGTTGCGCCCGACGTCGGCACTGTCGCGGCGGGCACCCTGCTGTGACTCCATGCTCACTCCCCGTGTCGACTGGGATCATCACAGCGACTTCCGAGCACGCTGCGCAACCGATCGTGCACTTTCCGGCGACGACCGTCACTCAGCGTGATCTACCTTGACGGAGCGGTTCAGGCGGGCGGCGCGATCCCGGCGAAGAGGTCAGACTCCAGACCGTCTCCACGACGGGTGTCGGGAGCAGGCACGCCGCGCGCCAGTCGGTAGGCCTCCGTGGTCCACACCGGCTGCCAGCGGTCCTGGCTGACCATGAACTCGGGCGCTCCGGCACCCTCCTCACCCGCGAGGCGGAGGCGGACCTGGCTGCGGTGCGCGCGCAGCGCCGCCGCCTTCGCGGCGAGCTGCTCGGGCGCCTCCACGACGCAGGCGACGTCCTCGTCGTCGACCACCATGGTCGGCCAGGAGGAGCGCTCCCCCCCGAACGACTCCGCCGCCGCCGACGCCGGCACCACGCCCTCGTAGAACTTCGCGACCTCCCACGGCACGCCGCCGGCCACCCGCGGCGCCGCCGGGTCGGCCGCCAGCTCGACGGCGCGGCGCGCCACCGCGGCGGCCTGCACGTGGTCGGGGTGGCCGTAGCCGCCTCCCGGCTCGTAGGTAACGACCACCTGCGGGCGCACCTCGCGGAGCACGCCCGCCAGCCGGGCGGCGGCCTCGTCGAGGTCGGCTCGGGCGAACGCCGACGGTCCGGTGTCCGGTGCGGCGACCGCCCGCATGCCCTCCCCCCAGGCCATGCCGGAGTCCTCGTAGCGCACGGCCGCGGTGGTGGCGGCGTCCTCGCCGTCCAGCGCAGCGTCGTCGAGGAACCGGTGGTCGCTCACGCCGAGCGCCTCCATCGCCGCGGCCAGCTCCAGGACGCGGTGCGCACCGAGCGCGGCGTGGTCTCCCTCGAGGTGCGCCAGCTCGGGCTCGACCACCTCGCCCCGCTCGCCGCGCGTGCACGTGACCAGGGTGACGCCGGCGCCCGCGCTGGCGTAGCGGGCCATGGTGGCGCCGTTGCCGATGGTCTCGTCGTCGGGGTGGGCGTGCACCAGGAGCATCCGCCGCGGGACGTCGAGCGACTCCATCGCCGCCAGCTCCTCCGGCTCGAAGGCGCGCTCGGCGACGTCGTCGACGACGTCGGCCAGCTGCGCGAGCACGTCGTCGGCGGCCGGGGCGGCGGTGCCCGCACCCGCGGGCTGGTCGGCGATGCCGGGACCGTCGGGGCGGGGCTCGGGCGCGTCAGGCGTCGTCGTCACAGCCCGCCACGCTAGCTGTCTCCCCCGAACCGGCGCCTGATGTCACGGAGCGCTCGCTCGAGACTCGGTGATCCAGTGGCTGCCACGGTCGGTCGCCAAGCCTCGCGGCAGTAGTCCCCGATGAGCGCCACGTACTCCGGGCCGACTCGTCGACGGGTCTGCGCAGGGGGCACCATCCCCGCACGAACGGCCCGAGACTGTGAGGACCTGCACGCGTTGACCAGGGCGACCTTGGCGTCGTCGAGGTCGTCTGGGCGCCCCGGCACCTTGGACAGCGGCACCTTGAAGTGCTCCGCGAACGCCTCGCTGTCAGCGAGCAACCAGGATTCGAGGGACGTGACTGCGATGCGGAGCACGAGGTCCGGCTCCTGCCGTTCAGGGGCCAACAGGCTCCGACGGAGCACGAGGGCGCACCGTCCACCATCGCGGTCGAGGTCCCGGAGGACGAACCACCGCTGGCGCCGCGCGTTCCGGTTCACGGAGGCGATGCGCGAGTCGAGCTGGCCCTTGCCGAGGGCCACGATGGTCCGGGCGGCGTCCCTGGCGAGGCCGCAGCTCGCCAGGAGGGAGTCGACGGCGGGCAGGTCGGTCTCACCCTCGACCAGGACGCCGACGAGGTCCTGCGGGTCAGGCACCGGCGAAGACAGCTTTCACCAGCTGCTCGACACTTCGCGGCGCGGTCCTGGGAAGACCCACGTCCGCAAGGTTCATCCCGTCCTCGACAGCCTGCGCAGCCTCGGGGATGTCCGCCACCAGAGTCGCCGTCGTCCCGTCACCCCCCACGGTGAGGAGGAGGACCTCATCAGCCCCCAGCGACTCGTCACCGAGCAGTTCAGGGCTGTGCGTCGTCAAGATCACCTGCACACCGTTGCGCTGCTGGGCACGGGCCAGCACTGAGGGCAGGGTCCTCACGACGGCCGGGTGGAGCGAGAGCTCTGGCTCTTCCAGAAGCACGGGCCCCCTCTTGCGGCCCACGTCGACGAGCGACCACAGGAGTCCGATGAGCCGCAGCGTGCCGTCACTCATGTCCCGCTCGTCCTGGCGCGCACCCTGCTGGCGCCAGTTCGTGTAGCGGCTCTCCAGGTGGGGATGCCCGTCGTCGTCGACGACGACGTCGAGGGACTCGAACTGCGGGACTGCGAGAGCGAGAGCCGCTGTGACGCGCTTGAGGTGACGATCGCGCGTGCCCTTGGCCACCCGGTTCATGCGGGCGATGAAGTCTCCCCCGAACGGATCATCCACCTGGTCCCCCGCCCGGGTGGAATCTCTGATCACCTGCGGGACGAGGTGCAGGTACCTGACGCCCGCCAGGAAGTCGGCGACGTCTCGGAACGCGAGGTTGGCGGAGATCTGCTCCAAGGCCGTCTGCGTGAGCCGCTCGGGGTCCCCCTCGTCCAGGGGGTCGGGCCGCTCGATCAAGACCTCGCCGTCACGGGTGACGACCTCCCTCGCCACGAGCGGGCGCCGTGGGCCACGCCCCTCACTCTTCACGTCGACTCGGTAGCTCCACCGAGGACCGCCGTCGTCGTCACCGAGCTCGACCTCCACGGAGACCCAGCCGTTGTTGTTGTTGCGCGCGAAGAGGCACCTCAGGCGACTCAGGCCGCCACGAGAGCTCACGGCGTTCTGCAGTCCGCCACTGGGCAGCGCGATGTCGCGGAGGAAGCGCACAGCGTCGAGCAGGTTCGACTTGCCGCTCGCATTGGGTCCGATGATGACCAGTCGATCGCCGACGACGACGTCGACGTTCTTGAAGTTCCGCCAGTTGCGCAGCGTGAGGCGGGTGATCCGCATGGGACCATCCTCCCAGGTGGTCGGGTCTCAGACACGTCTCGACCCCTGAGCGCGCCGAAGGTGCTCAGGCGAGCGCGGCGGCCACAAGGAGACATCGAGCACCCCCAGGACGCCGCGAAGGCGGAGAACAGGGTCAGGAACGGGGAGTTCCTGACCCTGTTCTCCGCCTTCGCGGAGCGGCGGCGCTGCCTCAGCGGCGGGCGCGGGCGACCTTGCTGCGCTCGGTCTGGTCGAGGACGACCTTGCGGATGCGCACGGCGTCGTGGGTGACCTCGACGCACTCGTCCTCGCGGCAGAACTCCAGGCACTGCTCGAGGGAGAGCTTGCGGGCCGGCACCAGGCGCTCCAGCTCGTCCGCGTTGGAGCGGACGTTGGTCATCTTCTTCTCCTTGGTGATGTTGACGTCCATGTCGTCAGCGCGGGAGTTCTCCCCCACCACCATGCCCTCGTAGACCTCGGTCGAGGGCTCCACGAAGAGCGTTCCGCGCTCCTGCAGCGAGGTCATCGCGTAGGAGGTCGCCGCGCCGGCGCGGTCGGCGATCATCGAGCCCGAGGGGCGGGTGCGCAGCTCGCCGAACCACGGCTCGTACTTCTCGAACGTCGCGTGGGCGATGCCGGTGCCGCGGGTCTCGGTGAGGAACTCCGTGCGGAAGCCGATGAGACCGCGCGAGGGCACGAGGAACTCCATGCGGACCCAGCCGGTGCCGTGGTTGGTCATCTGCTCCATGCGGCCCTTGCGGACGGCGAGCAGCTGGGTCACGGCGCCGAGGTAGTCCTGCGGGACGTCGATGGTGAGGCGCTCGACGGGCTCGTGGACCTTGCCGCCGATCTCCTTGGTGACCACCTGCGGCTTGCCGACGGTGAGCTCGAAGTTCTCGCGGCGCATCTGCTCGACGAGGATGGCCAGCGCCAGCTCGCCTCGGCCCTGCACCTCCCACGCGTCGGGGCGCTCGGTGGGCAGCACGCGCATGGACACGTTGCCGACCAGCTCGCGGTCGAGGCGGTCCTTGACCAGGCGCGCGGTGACCTTGGCGCCCTTGACCTTGCCGGCGGTGGGCGCGGTGTTGGTGCCGATGGTCATGGAGATGGCCGGCTCGTCGACCGTGATGAGCGGCAGCGGCACCGGGTTCTCGGCGTCGGCCAGCGTCTCGCCGATGGTGATCTCGGGGATGCCCGCGACGGCGCAGATGTCACCCGGGCCGGCCGACTCGGCGGGCTTGCGCTCGAGCGCCTCGGTCATGAGGAGCTCGGTGAGCTTCACGCGCTGCTGCGTGCCGTCGGCGCGGCACCACATCACGGAGTCACCCTTGTGCAGCTCGCCCTCGTGGATGCGGCACAGCGCGATGCGGCCCAGGAACGGGGAGGCGTCGAGGTTGGTGACGTGCGCCTGCAGCGGGGCGCCCGGGGTGTAGGAGGGCGCCGGCACCGTCTCGAGGATGGTGCGGAACAGCGGCTCGAGGTTGTCCTCGTCGGGCATCCCGCCGTCAGCGGGCTGGGTCAGCGACGCGCGGCCGGCGCGGGCCGAGGCGTACACCACGGGGAAGTCGAGCAGGTCGTCGGCGTTGGGCAGGTCGCCGGCGAGGTCGAGGAAGAGGTCGGCGGTCTCCTCGACGACCTCGGAGATCCGGGCGTCGGGCCGGTCGACCTTGTTCACCACGAGGATGACCGGCAGCCCGGCGGCCAGCGCCTTGCGCAGCACGAAGCGCGTCTGGGGCAGCGGGCCCTCGCTGGCGTCGACCAGCAGCGCGATGGCGTCGACCATGGACAGGCCGCGCTCGACCTCGCCGCCGAAGTCGGCGTGGCCCGGGGTGTCGATGATGTTGATGGTCACGCCGTCGGGAGCGCCCACCGCCGCCGCCGACGGACCGGTGTACCGGACCGCCGTGTTCTTGGCGAGGATCGTGATCCCCTTCTCGCGCTCCAGGTCGCCGGAGTCCATGACGCGGTCGTCCACGTGCTGGTGGTCGCCGAAGGCGCCGGACTGCTTGAGCATCGCGTCGACCAGGGTGGTCTTGCCGTGGTCGACGTGGGCGACGATCGCGATGTTGCGCAGGTCGGCGCGGGTCGCGGTCTTGCTGGAGGTGCCAGCGGACATGGGTGTGCACTCGATCCGTCGTGGGGTGGAGGCCCTCAGCGTACCGGCGCGCGGACCTCCGCCCGGCTGTCGCGCAGCAGCGGCAGCCGTGGCTCGAGCTCGTCGGCGGACAGCGCGGGGCAGAAGTGCCACCCCTGCGCGCCGGTGCAGCCGGCGCGCAGGGCCCTCTCCGCCTGTGCGGCGGTCTCGACCCCCTCGGCGACCACCTGCAGGCCGAAGGCGGTGCCCGCGCGGGCCATGAGCTCCAGCAGCTGCTCGTCGGCGGCCCCTTCCGCCGCCACGAAGCGACCGGCGACCTTGAGCTGGTCCGCGGGAGTCGTGGCCAGCGCGGCGATCGAGGTGGCTCCGGTGCCGAAGTCGTCCAGCGCCACGCGCACCCCGTGCGAGCGCAGCGCGCGCAGGTGCTCCGCGGCGTGGCCGTCGTCGACGAGCACGCCCTCGCTGATCTCCACCTGCAGGCGCGACGGCTCCAGGCCCGCCGTCTCCAGCGCCTCCAGGACGTCGGGCACCACGCGCGGGTCGGCGAGGTGGCGCGCGGAGAGGTTCACCGAGACCACCGGCACGTCGCGACCGCGCACCCTCCAGCGCACCAGCTGCAGCGCGGCCTCGGCGAGGACGAACGCCTCCAGGCCGCGCACCAGACCGCACCGCTCCGCGGCCGCCACGACGACCGCGGGGTCCACCGGGCCGTGACCGGGTCGGTCCCATCGCAGCAGCGCCTCCACGCCGAGCAGCTCACCGTCGTCGGGGTGGGCCGGTTCCTGGCCGGTACCGGGGAGGCCCACGACGGGCTGGTAGACGACGCGGAGCTGGCCGAGCGCGAGCGCGGTGCGCAGCGCCTGCTCGGTGGAGGCGGCCTCCGCGAGCTGGGAGCGCAGGTCGTCGTCGAAGAGCTCCACGCGCGCGCGGCCCGCGGCCTTGGCGCGGTGCGCCGCGGTGGCCGCGTCGACGAGCAGCGTCCTGGCCACCGCGGCCGCGTCGAGCACCTCCTCGCCCTGCCCCGCGCCCGCGCGCAGGGCGACGCCCGCGCTGGCCGTGCAGCTCAGCAGGTACCCGCTGACCTGCACGGGCTCGGCCAGGACGCCGACCAGCCGGCCGGCGGAGCGGACGAGGGCGTCGGCGTCGGGGGCGTCGGGGACCACCACGACGAACTCGTCACCCCCGAGGCGACCGACCACGTCACCGGCGCGCGCGGTGGACCGCAGCCGGTCGGCGACCACCCGCAGCAGCTCGTCACCGGCGGCGTGGCCGTGGCGGTCGTTGACGGCCTGGAAGCCGTCGAGGTCCACGAGGACCAGGGCGGTGCGCCGGCCCGCGGCGCGGTCGAGCTCCACCGCGCCCGCGAGCTGCTCCAGCACGCGGGAGCGCACCGCGAGACCTGTCAGCGAGTCGTGGGCGGCCTGGTGCCGGAGCTGCTGCTGGAGCTGGTCGCGGACCTGCTCGGACCGCTGGGTCTGCACCGCCCACGCGCGCACGTCGCGTCCGAGGGGACCCGGGAGCTCGGGCAGTGAGAGCGCCTGCTCGTGGTCGCCGGAGACGACGAGGCGGGCGCGGAGCTCCAGGCCGCGCAGCGCCTCCCGGGCGGAAGACAGCTCCGCCGCGGAGCGCGCGAGCCGCCGGCGCAGCAGCAGCGCCGCCGCGAGACCCACCAGCAGCGCTGCGGCGACCACTGCCCCGCACGCGGGGAGGAGGTGCGTCCCGGCCGTGGTCACACCCCTTCATCGGCGGGTGCCGCGGGGAGCACGAGCGCGCGGACGGGTGAGGACCCGCGCCCGTGCCGGGGCGGGTCCGGGGGGTCAGCCCCGACCGAGCAGCCCCCGTCCGGCGAGGTCGTCCCACAGCGGCTGCCAGCCGTCCGCCGGCTCCTCGCCGAGCAGGGCGGCGTTGCGCGCCACCTGCTCCGGCGTGCGCATCCCCAGGGTCACGTCGACGACGGCGGGGTGCGCGAGGGCGAAGGCGACGGCGGCCGCCGGCAGCGTGGTGCCGTGCTCGGCGCAGGCGGCCGCCAGCTGGCGGGCCCTGGCGAGGACGTGCGGCGGCGCCTGCTCGTAGTTCCAGTGCGCGTCGTCCGGGACCTGCTGGCGCGCCAGCAGCCCCGAGTTGAACACCCCCACGGCCACCACGGCCCTGCCCTGCTCGACCGCGGCGGGCAGCACGTCGTCGAGGGCGCCCTGCTCCAGCAGGGTGTACCGCCCGGCGAGCATGACGACGTCCGCGTCGGTCTCGCGCAGCACCCTGGTCAGGGGCCCGGAGAAGTTCATGCCGGCTCCCACGGCGCCGACCACGCCCTGGTCGCGCAGCTCCACGAGCGCCGGCAGGGCCTCGGTGACCGTCTGGCCCAGCTCGTCGTCGGAGTCGGGGTCGTGGACGTAGACGACGTCGATCCTGTCGAGCCCGGTGCGCTCCAGCGTCTCCTCCACGGAGCGCAGCACTCCGTCCCGGCTGTAGTCACGGACGCGGCCCAGGTCGCCGGGGACGTCGAAGCCGTCGTCGTCGCGCTCCAGGGGCACGTCCCGGGGCCGCAGGAGGCGCCCGACCTTGGACGAGACCACGAACTCGTCGCGGGGCCGTCCGCTTAGCGCCTCCCCCAGGCGCCGCTCCGACAGGCCCACGCCGTAGTGCGGGGCGGTGTCGAAGTAGCGGATGCCGGCGTCCCAGGCGGCGTCGACCGCGGCGCGGGCCGTCGCGTCGTCCACGGCCCGGTACAGGTTGCCGATGACGGCTCCGCCGAAGCCGAGGGTGCTGAGGCGCACGCCGGTGGCGCGGACCTCGCGGGTGGGCAGCGGCTGGGCCGCCGGGCTGGACGAGGACGACGCGGTCATGCGGTCTCCTGCGGGGGCTGGGCGGGCTGGCGAGGGGGCAGGACGAGGCTGTGGGCGCCGCCGTCCACCTGCAGCACGCTGCCGGTGGTGGCACCCGCGAGGGGACTGGCGAGGTAGCAGATGGCGTGCGCCACCTGCTCGGGGGCCACGAGCCGGCCGGTGGGCTGGCGGGCCATGAGCGCAGCACGCGCGGCCTCGGGGTCGTCGGCCTGGGAGAGCAGGCGAGCCACCCACGGGGTGTCAGCGGTGCCGGGGGCGACGGCGTTGACGCGCACGCCCTCACGGACCAGGTCCGCGGCCATCGCCTGGACGAGGGCGTGCAGCGCGCCCTTGCTGGCGTTGTACGCGGCGCGCTGCACCAGGCCGGTCCAGCCGCCGATCGATCCGGTGCAGACCACCGCCGCCGGGCTGGGCCGGCCCGCAGCCTCCGCGGCGGCGGCGCTGGCGCGCAGGTGCGGCAGCGCCGCCCGCACCAGGCGCGCGGTGCCGACCACGTTGACGTCGAGGACCCGGTGCCACTCGTCGTCGTCGACGTCCTCCACGGTGCCGACGGACCCGACGCCCGCGTTGGAGACCACCACGTCGAGCCCGCCGAGGACCTCGGCGGCGCGGGCCACGGCAGCGCGCACGGAGGCGTCGTCGCCGACGTCGCAGGCGATCTCGGTGATGCCGGCCTCGGGCTGCTCGAGCGGTCGCAGGTCGAGGGAGGCGACGGCCGCGCCGCGCTCGGCGAGCGCCCGGGCGACGGCGCGGCCGATGCCGCTGGCGCCTCCTGTCACGACGGCGCGGACGCCGCCGAACTCGCTCACGCCTGCCCCATCACCGTGCGCTGGGTGCCCAGGCCGGAGATGGAGCACTCCACGACGTCGCCGGAGCGCAGGTACGGCTTGGGGTCGGGGAAGCCGAGCGCGACGCCGGCCGGCGTCCCGCTGTTGATGACGTCACCGGGGTGCAGCACCATCACCTGGCTCAGGTAGTGGACGAGCGCCGCGACGCCGAAGACCATCTGCGCGGTCGAGCCGTGCTGGCGCTCCTCGCCGTTGACGGACAGGCGCAGCTCGAGGTCCTGGGGGTCGGGCACCTCGTCGGCGGTGAGCAGCCACGGGCCGAGCGGGTTGAAGGTCTCGCAGCTCTTGCCCTTGTCCCAGGTGCCGGTGCCCTCCAGCTGGAGGAACCGCTCGGAGACGTCGTGGCTCGTCGCGTAGCCGGCCACGCAGGCGAGGGCGTCGTCCGGGGAGTCGAGGTAGCGGGCGGTGGCCCCGATGACGACGGCCAGTTCCACCTCGTAGTCGGTCTTCGTGGACCCGCGCGGCACGAGCACGGTGTCGCGGTGGCCGATGACGGTCCACGGGTCCTTCATGAAGACGACTGGCTCGGGCGGGGTCTGCATGCCCGACTCGGCGGCGTGGTCGGCGTAGTTGACGCCGATGCAGACGACCTTGCCCGGGCGGGCGACGGGCGGCCCGAGGCGGAGGCCGCCGCCGGTCTCCGCGTGCTCGGCGTCCCAGCCGGCGACGGCGGGCAGGTCGGTCACGCGTCCGGCCAGCGCGGCGAGGCGCTCGGGGGCGAGGGAGGCGCCGCCCCAGTCGGCGACGAGCGAGGACGCGTCGCGCAGCACGCCGTCGCCGTCGAGCACGCCGGGCACCTCCGCGCCGGCCTCACCGAAGCGCACGAGCCTCATCGCGGGTCCTCCGTGGTCCGTGCCGTGGCGGGGCTGGTCATGTCGCTGGTCCTCCGTGGGTCTGTCTGGTCGTCGCTGCGCCGCGTCATCGGACGACGTGGGCGGTGCCCCCGGCGGCGAGCGCGCGCACCTCGGCCAGAGTGGCCGCGCACGTGTCGCCGGGGGTGGTCATGGTGAGGGCGCCGGCCGCGACGCCCAGGGCGAGGGCCTCCCGCAGGGCGGGGGCGTCCAGGGGTGCGCCGGTCTGGCGGGCGTCCAGGACTCCGTCGAGCACCCCGGCGGTGAGGGCGTCGCCGCTGCCGATGCGGTCCAGCACCGCGACGCCGTCCAGCCGCGGGCCGACGACGACGCCGGTGGCCGGGCTCCACGCCGCGGCGCCCCAGTCGTTGACGCCGGCCGAGACCACGCGGCGCCAGGAGCTGACCAGCAGCGGCGGGCGCCCGTCGTCGTCCTGCTCTCCTCGGCCCGCCGAACGGGTCCAGCGCTCGCCGAGCCCGGCGAGGACCTCCCCCACCTCCTCCGGCGACCCCAGCTCCCCGTCAGCGCCCGGCTGCGGCCCGGGAGCCAGCTGCAGGGCACCGAGGACGACGTCGGCCAGCCCGGCCAGGCGCAGGTCCACCTCGCGGGCCGCCGCCGCGCCCCCGCGCGAGCGCCACAGCGAGGGGCGGTGGTTGACGTCGTACGACGTGCCCACCCCCAGCCGCCGCGCAGCGCGCAGGGCCTCTTCGGCCAGCGCCGTCGTCGTCTCGGACAGCCCGGCGAAGACACCGCCGGTGTGCAGGTGCGCGACCCCGTCGAGGGCGACGTCCCAGTCGACGTCGCCGGGGGCCATCCGAGACGCGGCCGACCCGGCGCGGTCGGAGACGCCGAGGGCTCCGCGGACCCCGAAGCCGCGCTCGACGAAGTTCAGGCCGGTCCTGAGCGGTGGGGAGCCGCCGGTGGCCGGGTCGGCCAGGGCGACGCGGGAGACGTCGACGCCGGCGGCGCGCACGAGGCCCTCGGCGAGGCGCCCGACGGGGTCGTCGGGGAGGGCGCTCACCAGCCCCGCCCGCCGGCCGAAGCACGTGGCCAGCGCCCGCACCGCGTTGTACTCCCCGCCGCCCTCGAAGACCGCGAAGGAGCGGGTGGTGGCGATGCGGCCCTCCCCCGGGTCGAGCCGCAGCATCACCTCGCCCAGCGCCAGCACCTCCACCGGCACCGGGCTGGCGGGGCTGCTCACGGGCGCGCGTCCCGGCAGGCGGCCACGGCGACGGCGACGTCCTCGACCAGGTCGTCCCAGGCGGGCACGCCCCGGCCGGTCACGTCGGCCACGAGGGAGGCCGGCACGCACCAGCTGCCCCCGACGCCGGCCACGGAGCGCAGCGCGAGGTAGTCGCCCAGGTCGGCCTCGCCGATGCCGCCGGTGGGCACGAACGAGACGTCCGGGAAGGGACCGGCGAGCCCTGACAGCAGCGCCGTGCCGCCGACCGCGCCGGCGGGGAAGACCTTCAACAGCCGCAGCCCGGCCCGGCGGGCCAGCTGCACCTCGCTCGCCGTGGACACCCCCGGCACCGCCGGGACGCCCCGCGCACGGGCGCGGGCGACGACGTCGGGGTCGTGCCCGGGGCTCACCACGAAGCGCGCGCCCGCGTCCACCACGGCGTCGACCTGGTCGGGGTCGACCACCGTGCCCGCCCCGACCAGCAGCCCGGGCGTGGGAGCCAGCTCGGCGAGCACCCGCAGCGCCGCGGGGGTGCGCAGCACCACCTCCGCAGCGGTCAGCCCGCCCTCGACCAGCGCGGCACCCAGAGCGCCCCCGTCGGTGCGCTCCCCCACGACGACGACCGGCAGCAGCGGACAGCGCGCCAGGGCGCGGGCGAGGTCCTGGGTGCCGGGCAGCGGGTCCTCAGGGGTGGTCATCGCCCGAGCCAACCACCGTCGACGGGCAGCACCACGCCGTGGACGTACTCCGCCGCCGGACTGCACAGGTACACCACCGCACCGGCGATGTCCTCCGCACGGCCCCACCGCCCCGCAGGGATGCGCTCCAGGATCGCCCGCGAACGGTCCTCGTCCTCGCGCAGCGCAGCGGTGTTGTCGGTGGCGATGTACCCCGGTGCCACGGCGTTGACGCCGACGCCCCTAGAGCTCCACTCGTTGGCGAGGGCCTTGGTCAAGCCCGCCACGCCGTGCTTGGCGGCGGTGTAGCCCGGAACGGTGATGCCGCCCTGGAAGCTCAGCAGCGACGCGGTGAACACGATCCGTCCGCTGCCGCGCTCGAGCATGGACGCGCCCACCGCCTGGGCCAGCACGAACTGCGCGGTCAGGTCCACCTCCAGCACGTGGTCCCAGTCCGCCAGGGAGTGCTGCGCGGCGGGGGTGCGCCGGATGGTGCCGCCGTTGGCCACCAGCAGGTCCACCCCGCGCCCACCGTCCCAGGAAGCCAGGTCCGCACCCAGCGCCTGCACCGCAGCCCGGTCAGCCAGGTCACACGCCAGCGACGTGAACTCCCGCCCGGTGGCGCGCACCGCCTCAGCGACATCCTCATCAGGACCGCGGGTGGAGCAGCCGATGACGTCAGCCCCCGCCCGCGCCAGCGCCACCGCGACCGCCGCCCCGATCCCCCGGCTGGCGCCGGTGACCGCCGCGAGCTTGCCGGTCAGGTCGAACGGGGAGGCCCCGCTCATGCCAGCTCACCCTGGGCCGCGTGCTCAGAGGAGTCGCCCTGGCAGTCGATGAGCACCTTCACAGCACCCCCACCAGCCAGCGCCTCGAACGCCTCACCCACCCGTGCCAGCGGGACGACGTCGCTGATCAGCCGACCGGCGGGCACCTCCCCCGACGCCACCAGGCGCACCGCCTCGGTGAAGTCG